>CACBVW010000015.1 GCA_902542765.1 uncultured SAR116 cluster alpha proteobacterium
TCAACAGCTTTTGTGTCCCCACTTATTACTATTTGACCATCAGCGTTATCATTTCCAATATCACAAATTCCGTGAATTTGAACTTTTTCAATAATTTCAATTGTTTGATTAATACTAACTCCAATTAAGGCTGCCATAGACCCTTTACCAATAGGTACTGCTTTTTGCATAGCTTCACCCCTTAATCTAAGTAAAACTGCGCATTCTTTAAGAGAAAAAACTTGTGCAACTGTCATAGCTGTATATTCACCTAATGAATGTCCAGAGGTAAAATCAGCTAACTGTTCTAAATTTTTATCTGTTAATTTGCTTAGAACCCTAAAAGCAGCTACTCCACATGCCATAAGAGCAGGTTGTGCATTAGTAGTTAATGAAATTTCAGCATCTGAACCTTCCCACATAATTTTAGTTAAATTTAAGTTCAAAGCATCATTAACCTCATCAAAAACTTCTTTTGCTTCAGGAAAATTTTCTGATAGCTTTTTACCCATCCCGATTTTTTGGGAACCTTGTCCAGGGAAAACTATAAAGTTCATATTTATTCCTCTTTAATTATTAAAAATTTATAATTATTTATTGCATAATTTTTATAAACATTTATGTTCCACAAATAAATAAAATACCAGCATAAATGTATTATATCTATGCGCTCCTTTCCACCAAGTTACTTGTTGGATAATCTGGGTATTAACACCCAAAAAGCCAGAAGGAGAAGAAAATGGCATTATACGAAAGTGTGATAATAGGAAGACAAGACCTAACACCTGGTCAATTCGAAACATTATTAGAAAAATTTATAGAAGTTATCCAATCTTTTAAGGGCAAAATAAAAAAAAAAGAGAATTGGGGCATTAGAAACCTTGCTTACAAAATCAATAAAAACAGAAAGGGTCATTATATGCTCTTAAATATTGATGGACCTCCAGAAGCTATTCAGGAATATGAACGTTTAATGAGATTGGACGAGGATATTATTAGATTTCTTACAATTAAAATCAAATTTATTGACGAAAAACCTTCGCCATTAATGCTTAATAAACCTGATAAATTAAATAATGTCTCAGTCACAGATGAAAAGTTTTCAGCACCTGATAATGAATAATGAGGGAGTAACAATATGACACAATTAAATATAACAAGAGAAGCACTGAGAAAGCCTAATCAAAAAAGAAGAAAATCATGCCCATTTGCAGCTCCTAATAACCCTGAAATTGACTACAAAGATCTAAAAGTATTAACAAGATACGTGTCTGAAAGAGGAAAAATTATACCATCTAGGATTTCTGCTGTTTCAGCCAAAAGACAAAGAGAACTCTCTAAAGCCATTAAAAGAGCTAGGTTTTTAGCTTTAATGCCTTATGTTGTTGGTTAAATCGGAGTAATAAATGAACATTATATTATTAGAAAGAATTGAAAAATTAGGTCAAATAGGTGATTTGGTATCAGTTAAGTCTGGTTATGCAAGAAACTTCCTATTACCACATGGCAAAGCCGTATTTGCATCTAAAGAAAACATTAAAATGTTTGAAGATAAGAAAGTACAACTGGAAGGTGAAAATATAGAAAGAAAAAAAGAGGCTCAAAATTTAGCTAAAAACTTAAATTTTAAAGAAATTACTATAATAAGAGCTGCAAGTGAGTCTGGCCAATTATATGGCTCTGTTACAGCGAAAGATATTGCTAAAGAAGTCACAAATTTAGGCTTATCAATCAATAAATCGCAGATTGTCCTAAACAAAACACTTAAAACTTTATCATTTGAAGATGTATCAATAAAACTCCATCCAGAAGTACCTGTAAAATTAAAATTAAATATAGCTAGATCAACTGAGGAAGCAAAAGAACAATCAAAATCTGGTAAGGCTATTATTACAACAGAAATTACTGGAGGAGATATAAGATCAGTAAGAGCACAAAAAGATGCAAAACGTTTTGAAAAGAAAAATAATGATAATAAAATTAATAAAGCTTCAAATGAAATGTTAGAAACAGATAATACTGAGACTTCAATGAAACTAGAAAATAAAGATCAAGATCAAAATAAGACAGAAAAAGAAGATAAAGGAAAAGAATAAATTATAATCTTTCTTTTTATTGATAGATTAATAAAAATTAATCTCCATTGCCTTTAGAAGATGATATTATGGATGATAGTTTAGTCGATGACTATGTAAACTCTAATGAGTCAAAAAAAAATAAAAATGTAATGCCTCAAAATCTTGAGGCTGAACAAAGCCTAATAGGTTCAATACTATTTGATAATAAGATTTTAGAGAATCTTCCCTTGAATTTTAGTTCTAATTATTTTTTTGATCCTCTTCATTCAAATATTTATGATGCGAGTATTTCATTGATAGATAATGGTCGTTTAGCAGATCCATTAACATTAAAAAACTATCTTAGTGATAATAAACACAATCTAGACATAGATATTGAGCAATATCTTATAGACCTAAAAGATGGTGTGTTATCTCTGAGCAAAGCCAGATTTTATGCCGAAGAAATACGTAATTGTTATATTAGAAGATGTTTAATAGTTATAGCTGATGAATTGATTCATAATTCAAATCATCCAAAAATTGAAACTACTCCTGATCAAGAGATATCGAATACAGAAGAAAAATTATATAATCTAGCTGAAAAAGATCAAATTAATTCGGGACCATCCGATTTTAAAACAGTTCTAGCCAGCACAACTAAACAAATTAATTCAGCCTTCAACAGACAAGGAAAATTATCAGGAATTGATACTGGATTTTCTGGAATAAATCGTCATTTGGGAGGTTTGAATAAATCAGACCTTATTGTTCTAGCTGGAAGACCTGCAATGGGTAAGACAGCTTTAGCTACCAATATTGGTTTTAATGCTGCTAAAAGTAGTAAATCAGATAAAAATGAAGCAATATTGATTTTCTCTTTAGAAATGTCAGCTGAACAATTAGCTCAACGAATACTAGCAGAGCAGTCTACTATAGACTCTCACAGATTAAGAAGTGGTGATATAAGTGATGACGAGTTTTCAAAACTTGTTGTTACACAAAATAACATACATAACTTACCTTTCTATATTGATGATACTCCTGCAATCTCTGTTGGTCAAATTGCATCAAGAGCAAGAAGATTAAAGAGAACAAATGGATTAGGATTAATTATAATAGATTATATTCAATTAATCCAAGGATCAAAGGCCAGTGAAAGCCAAGGTAGAGTTCAAGAAATTTCTAATATTACCAGAGGCCTAAAATCATTAGCTAAGGAATTAAATGTTCCTATACTAGCTTTGTCTCAGTTAAGTAGAGCTGTTGAACAAAGAGAAGATAAAAGGCCTATACTGGCTGACTTAAGAGAATCAGGATCTATCGAACAAGATGCTGATGTAGTAATGTTTGTGTATAGAGAAGAATACTATCTTGATAAAAATGAACCAAGTCAAAGAGATAATGAAAATCAAGAAAGTTTTAATGAACGGTTTATAAAATGGCAGGATAGAAGAAGTGCAGCTGATGGAAAGGCAGAAATTATTATTTCTAAACAACGTCATGGACCAACAGGTATCATCCAAGTACAATTTGAGGCTAAACTTACAAGATTTATGGATTTAATCCAAAGTGAGAGTTTACCAGACCAAATCTATTAGCAAAATTATTTAAATTTGTTTATCATCTTTTTATGAAATCTATCCTAAAAATTTCTCTTGATGATATTCAATATAACTGGAAATTAATAAATACCGCCTCTAATGGGAAAGCTGCTGCAGTTGTAAAAGCTAACGCTTATGGAATGGGTATGATAGAAGTGGCTAGGGCATTATTAGAATGTGGGTGTAAATATTTTTATGTAGCAAATATTTTTGAAGGATTAAAACTTAGAAAAAAATTCAACTCTAGCAAAGTATCAATTGCTATTTTTGAAGGTTATTTGGAAGGCAATCAAAAAATTTATGCTGAAAATAATTTAATCCCAGTATTAAACAACCTGGAACAATTGAAAAGATTCAATAATTTTTCAACAGAAGTAACAAAACAAAAAGCTATTATTAATATTGATACTGGAATGAATAGATTGGGTTTAAGTAAGAAAGAAAGAGATTTTTTAATTAATAATAAGGATTTATTAAATAATGTAAAAATTGATTACATTATGTCTCATCTTTCAAATGCAAATGAGAATGAAAGTAAAATAAATTTGCTACAACTTAATAAACTCAAAAATTTTTCTATCAATTTTCCAGATACAAGAGTCAGTTTTGCAAACAGTCACGGAATAAAACTTGGATCCAATTTTTGTTTTGATCAGACCAGACCTGGCATTGGTTTATATGGAATAGATAATTTTGGTAAAAATTTTTATTTTAATTCAAAAAAATTAAAGTTACCCATAAAATTGTATGCTCCAATTATTCAAATAAAAAAAGTAAATGCTGGCGAAAAAGTTTCTTATGGTGGAATTGATATTTTAAAAAGAAATTCAATACTTGCTACAGTTGGATTAGGTTATGCTGATGGATGGCTAAGAATATTAAAAAAAAATAGTATTTTTTTAATAGGAAATGAAAAGTGTGAAATCGTTGGCAATATAACCATGGACAGTTTTGTTCTGGATATTACTGATATTAAAAAAAACAAACTAAAAGAAGGAGATCATATTTGTTTATTAGATAATTATAATATTGAACATATACTCAAAAACAATAACATTATAAGCTATGAACTATTAACACTTATGGGTGATCGTTTAAATAGACATTATTAACTCTTATCAATTTTTAATAAAGGTGATTAATTTTGCTTTATCTTTTTTTAAATATTCTTGGCACAACAGGAAAAAAATTTATTAGTTTTATAGCAAATATTGGTCATTTTTTTATTTTTTTTGGAAGTGCTATCTATTGGACATTTAAACCACCTTGGTATTTAAAAAAGATTTTTCAACAAATTCTAGATATCGGATATTTCTCACTACCTGTCGTAGGTCTAACTACTTTTTTTTCAGGTATGGTTTTAGCTCTACAAACTTATAATGGCTTTACTGATTTTAATTCAGAATCAACGGTTGCAAGAATTGTTTTAAC
Organism: uncultured SAR116 cluster alpha proteobacterium; assembly: GCA_902542765.1. Lineage (GTDB taxonomy): Bacteria > Pseudomonadota > Alphaproteobacteria > Puniceispirillales > Marisalimonadaceae > Marisalimonas. The sequence continues at coordinate 5,072 of CACBVW010000015.1, forward strand.
CTCAATAACTAGAGAATTAGGACCTGTATTGACAGGTTTGATGGTAGCAGGTCGTATAGGAGCAAAAATGGCTGCAGAAATAGCAACAATGAGAGTTACTGAACAAATAGACGCATTAGGAACATTAGGTACTAGACCTATGCAATATTTAATAGCACCTAAGATTATTGCCTCCTTAGTTTGTATACCTATTTTAGTTTTAATCGGGAATACTATTGGTATTTTAGGAGGTTATATAATAGCTATTTACAAACTTAATTTTAATCCAAGTCTATATCTATATGCAACAATAGAGTATTTGCAGCTTATTGACATTATACAAGGGACTGTCAAGGCTGCTATATTTGGTTTGATAATTTCAATGGTAAGTTGTTATTTTGGATACAATGCAAGCAAAGGTGCTGAAGGTGTTGGATTTGCAACAACATCATCAGTAGTTATTTCATCAGTAATGATTTTAACAAGTACATACATTATAACAGCATTATTTTTTGGTTAAATATGGAAAAAAGAAAAAATAAAAAAATCATAATAAAAGTTAGTGATTTATCAAAAAGCTTTAATGACAATATTGTCCTCAAAAATATTAATTTTAAATTATTTGAAGGTGAATCTTTAGCAATTATTGGTGCATCTGGTTCGGGAAAATCAGTACTTTTAAAAAATATAATTGGGATATTAGAACCTGATAAAGGTTCAATTCAAATTAATGATACGGAAATGGTAAACTTACCAAGAAATTTAAAAGAGAAAATTTTACTAGATTTGGGAATTACTTTTCAGCATGGAGCTTTATTTGATTCTCTTAAAAATTGGGAAAATATAATTTTTAAAATAGCTAACAAAAAAAAAATGAATAACAAACAAGGTAAAAAATTAGCATTTTCAATAATCAAAAAACTAGGGCTTCAGCCTGAAATTTTAGATTTATATCCCTCAGAAATTTCAGGTGGAATGCAAAAAAGAGTTGCTATAGCTAGAGCAATTTGTGGTAATCCTAAAATTTTATTATTTGATGAACCTACTTCTGGATTAGACCCTGTGACAGGAAGTTTAATTGATCAGTTAATTAAAACTGCTGTGAGAACAGTTGGTGGAAGTGCTATTACAATTACTCATGATATGGCATCAGTATTTAGAATTGCTGACAAAGTAATGTTAATAGATAATAAAACAATTTCATGGTCAGGCACACCAAAAGATATGTTCAATTCAACTAACGCAAAAATACAAGAATTTATCAAACCAATTAATTCTGAATTTTTATTAAATGATTAAACAAAAAAAACAATTTGTTTGTCAATCTTGTGGAAATATTTACTCAAGATGGATAGGTAAATGCGAACAATGTAATCAATGGAATACAATAGTTGAAGAAAATAATTCTAAACCCTCTGGTATTTTATCTAAATCAAAAGGAAAAACAATAAATTTTGAAAAGCTGAATGATGTAAATTACGACTATTCAAGAATTAAAACTAATCTTAATGAGCTAGACAGAGTTATTGGAGGTGGATTTGTTCAAGGCTCGGTTACTCTAATTGGTGGAGATCCTGGTATTGGAAAGTCTACTTTATTATTACAACTAGTAGGCAAACTGTCTGATCAAAAAGAAAAATGTATCTATGTTTCTGGGGAAGAAAGCTTATCTCAAATAAAATTGAGAGCTGTTCGCTTAGGTGTTAATAATAATGATATAGAATTTGCTTCAATTACAAATGCCTCTGACATTGCCACCACAATAAATTCAGAAAAAAAACGATGTGTATTAGTAATTGACTCCATACAAACTATGTATTTACCACAATTGGACAGTTCACCTGGAACGGTATCACAAGTAAGAGCTAGTGCACATGAATTAATTCTAGCTGCAAAAAAAACAAATACAGTTCTAATTTTAATAGGTCATCTTACAAAAGATGGAGCTATAGCTGGGCCAAAAGTTTTAGAACATATGGTTGATACTGTATTATACTTTGAAGGGGATAATAATTTTCAATATAGGATTTTAAGAAGTTTTAAAAATAGATTTGGGGCTAATAATGAAATCGGTGTATTCGAAATGTTAAGTAATGGTCTAAAAGAAATTGCAAATCCATCCGCAATGTTTTTGTCAGATAGACAAAAAAATATATCAGGAACTTCTATTTTTGCTGGATTAGAAGGCACTAGACCTATTTTAGTAGAAATTCAGGCTTTAGTAACTCATACTACATTAGCGACACCAAGAAGAGTAATAGTAGGTTGGGACATATCAAGGCTCGCAATGTTATGTGCTGTTTTAGAGGCAAGATGTAAAATTCATCTCTCCAATATGGACATTTTTTTGAATATTGCAGGAGGTATAAAATTATTTGAACCAGCTGCAGATTTAGCTGTGGCAGCAGCTATAATTTCTTCTGTTAAAAATATTCCTTTATCGTTTTCCAGTGTATTTTTTGGTGAAGTTGGCCTCTCAGGAGAAATCAGGAAAGTTAATCAGCCAGAATTAAGAATTAGAGAAGCATCTAAATTAGGTTTCAATAAAATTAATCTTCCCACTAAACAAAAAGTTATAATTAATGAAGATATGCGTTATAACAACCTTACCGTTTTGAGTGATCTGGTAGAATTAATAAATAGAGATAATAGAGACTGATGGAATATTTTAGTAATCTGTATTTTAATTTGATCGATATTATAGTTTTTGGAGTTATTCTTACATCATGCATAGTAGCCACTTTAAGAGGATTTGTTAAAGAATTTTTTAGTGTTATTTCTTGGATTTTGTCGTTGATAGTAGCATTCAATTTCTTTGAAAAATTTAAACTAAAATTGTTAGATCATATATCACAAGAAATAATTGTAGATTTTGTTGCTTTTGGTTTCCCATTTTTAGGAACTCTAATTTTATCTAGTATTATCTCAAATTGGTTATCTCCAAAGTTTGATGTAACTGGAGTTTTAATTTTTGATAAGATTTCTGGGTTTGTTTTTGGTGCTTTAAGAGGTTTTTTAATAATTCTTTTATTCTATTTAGGATTTTTATATTTAATAGGTAAAGATAAAAAATTACCTGATACGCTGCTTGAGGCATATTCATTCAAATACATAAATTTTTCTGCTGATTTGTTGATAGAATTCTTCAATCATAAAGAATTAAAATTTGATAATGATAAAGCAAAAGAATTTTGAAACATAGAATTCTAGGAAGATGTCATGTACTGTAAAATGAATGATAAGTTTAAAGAAGAATGTGGAGTATTTGGTATATTTGGAACTAAAGAAGCCTCTGTTCTGACAACTTTAGGGCTTCATTCACTTCAACACAGAGGTCAAGAAGGCGCAGGAATAGTTAGCTTTGATGGAAAAGCTTTTCATTCAGTGCGTAAACAAGGTTTAGTTGGAGACAATTTCAACAATAAGGATGTTTTGTCTAAACTTCCTGGAAAAACAGCCATAGGACATGTAAGATATTCTACAACTGGTGAATCCAAACCTGAAAATCTACAACCTTTTTTTGCAAATTTAGCTATTGGAGGCTTTGCATGCGCACATAACGGAAATTTAACAAATACTCATTCAATAAAAAAACAATTAGTTGAAAGTGGCTCTATTTTTCAAACTTCATCTGATACTGAAATTATTCTTCAATTAGTTGCGCGATCAAAAAAGAATAAAATAATTGACAAGCTAATTGATACACTCTGTCAAATAAAGGGGGCTTATTCACTTGTAATTATGACAAATAAAAAACTTATTGGCGTAAGAGACCCTTTTGGGATAAGACCTTTAGTTCTAGGTGATAAAAATGGCTCTCCTGTTTTAGCTTCAGAAACCTGTGCTTTAGATATGATTGGAGCAAAATATTTACGTGACATTGAAAATGGTGAGATAATTGTAATCACCGAAAGTGGAATAGAGTCTATTAAACCTTTTAAAAAAATCCCAGAAAGACCCTGTATTTTTGAAAGAATTTATTTTGCGAGCCCTGATAGTATAGTAGGAAATAAAACTGTTTATACGTACAGAAAAGCCCTTGGTGAACAATTAGCTATTGAAAATCACATAATTGCAGATGTAGTTGTCCCAATCCCAGATTCAGGGGTTTCGGCAGCTATTGGATTTTCACAAAAATCAAAAATCCCATTTGAACTTGGTATAATTAGAAGCCACTATGTTGGTCGTACTTTTATTGAGCCCTCGCAAACCATAAGACAATTTGGAGTAAAACTTAAACATAGTGTCAATAGATCATGTATTGAAAATAAAAAAGTTATATTAATTGATGACTCTATAGTTAGAGGGACTACAGCGAGCAAAATTGTAAAAATGGTTTACGAAGCAGGGGCAAAGGAAGTTCATTTAGGAATTTCATGCCCTCCAATTTTACACCCAGATTTTTATGGTATTGACACACCTAATTATAATCAATTGATTGCTTCTAAGTCTAGTTTAAAAGAAATGACAAAATTAGTTGGAGCTAAATCATTATTTTTTCTTTCATTAAATGGTACATACAAAGCAATGGGGTGTAAAAAAAGGGACTCAAAGACACCTCAGTTTACCGATCACTGTTTTACAGGTGAATACCCAATAGATGTAACTGAAATTCTGAAACTTAATAGATAAACGAATGAATAATAATAAAAAAATTGCTCTTATTACAGGAGCGGGAAGTGGCATTGGAGCTGAAACAGCCATCGTACTTGCAAGACATGATTACCATACAATTATCACCGGAAAATCTTTATTTAGTCTTGAAAAAACCGAAAAAACAATTGTTGATAATGGTGGTTCATGTACTTTAGTTAAACTCGATATGAATGATTTTATTGGTATTGACAAATTAGGTTTAGAAATATTTAAAAGATGGAAAAAATTAGATTTATTAATATCAAATGCTGCAATTTTAGGAACTCTTGGGCCAATACATCACCAAAGTAACGATGAGTTTATTGAAGTGCTTAACGTAAATTTAGTAAGCAATCACAGACTAATTAGATCTTTAGAACCACTTTTAAAAAACAGTGATCAACCTAAAGCTTGTTTTCTATCTTCAACAGTAGCTAATGAAGTAAGACCTTTCTGGGGTGCTTATGCAGTATCTAAGGCATCACTTCAGCATATGGTCAAAATATGGTCAATGGAGAATAAAAACAACAATTTGTCAATTTCAATAATAAATCCTGGAAAGACAAATACTAAGATGAGAAAACAGGCAATGCCTGGTGAAGATAGTAATAATTTACAAAAGCCAAGGGAAGTAGCAAAAAAAATAAAAGAAATTATTTTTTCAAATATAATTTATAAAGGTGAGGTAATTGATTTAATTAAATTTAAATTAGATTAATCTTCAATTAGCACTGGCTCTAAATACGAATAATCAAAATCAATTTTTTCATCAAATTTTCTAGCAATTTCTTGAGCCTCTTTATCGCTTTTAGCACAAAAACTCAAACTTAATCTATAGTTGTTTAGCCTATAAAAAAATCGTAGAAGCTCTATCTGACTATTACCTACATACCAAGATTTTAATATCCAACCTATGAAAAACAACCACGGAGAAATCATAAATAGCATAATGTAAAAGACCATAGTAATAAAAAACAAGTTCCACAACCTGTTTTGTAACATCCATAAAGGTGGAGCGATACTTGCAAGAATTGATGGCATTGTATTTAGTAATATTGAAAATTTTCCAGGTTTTTTATAAACTTCAAATAAAAAATAAATTTCATCTTTTTGAAAATATTCATTTATATTTGAAATTTCTAATTCTGGTATTTTTTCAGATGTTATGTTTTCGCAAATCACCCCTAAGGAACCATAAATAAAAGTATTGAAAAAAACACCATCTCTAAATAGTGTAATGACTTTTTTTTCTTTTATTCCAGATAATTCCTTAGATAGTTCTTCATAACTTTTATTAACCATTTCACCATCAAGTGCTATAATAACATCACCCTCTTTAAGCCTCATCATAAATGCATTTGAAGATGTTCTTATTGATTTAATTTGTAAAAATAATTTTTTAGTTACAACTTCTTCATTCATTTTACTAAACTCACTAAATGGACATAGTTAAATTATGGGTATTTAATCCTACTAGTTTTATCTGCGATCTTGCTCAATACATTATTGTTTTGTTTTAAAAGCTTTGAAATTTGTTGTGCTTGAATTGCTTGGTTTGCCACAATTTTTTTGTAGATAGCTTTATTACTGATTTGTTGAATAGCCTTAGAAATAGATTTGTTATTAGATTTATTTAACTTCTCTATATTTGAAACAAGTTTGTTATTATTTTCTATACTTGCTTGAGAGTTTTTGTTCAATTCATTTACGAGAGTATTTGTAATTAACTGTAATTCAGCAACTGTATTTTCGTTAGATGATTGAACTCTTTTTTCAATTTTATCAAGGCTAACAACTAATTTCTTATTAATCTCGAGTAAATCTCCTTGTTTTTTTATAGCCGTATCTAGATTTTTCAAAGAAGAGTTTACCCCATCGACATTCTCTGCAAACACAACTAATGCCTCCCTACTTGTTTCTGTCATATTTGTCAATTTATCAGAAGATTGCATAAATAAATAAGCACTAACAACTATAACTACCAAACCTGATATAATTGACGATAAAAATACGATTGTGGTGTATTTATGGATTTGTTTCACTTTAGCCTCCAATTTTTCATGCGCTTTTTTAACTTTATTATATTCTGATGTTACATCAGTTGCTGCATCTGCTGCGTCTAAAGCTAATTTGATGCTTTCTTGAACAGCTTCCATTTTAGTATCCATTTTATTTTTCCTATAGTTTTAAACTAAACAAACATAAAATTATAAATTCTTATCTTTTCTATATGCACATTCCATACCAGTTGTACTAAACACTTCCAATGATGGTATAAATTTAGAAATAAAACCAAACTTTTTACATCCCCACGGCCTGTGTTTTCTGTGAGTAATAAAGAAATAGTTACATCCATGGCAAGTTACCTTTTTTTTATTACTTTTAATGTTTTTCGTCATAGTTATTAACTTTATTTTCTATTTTTATATTTATTTCTGAATTCAATTATTACATATATTAATTCAGCAATTTTAAATCGAAAGGCCCCTAAAACTGCTGTAAAACCAAAAAACCAATATAGAGCAGCATTTGAAAAATCACCTTCTTCACGAAGAGTACTTGCTTCAAAATGACATAAAAGAGCAGACCAAATAAACATCGCAGTAATAATTATTTGTCCAAATGTTTTTCTTTTTTTCATATTATCAACAAAGCTCTATTTAATTATTTTTCCATATTCATCAAAACTCATATTTTCAGGTATCTCAAATTCAGGATAATCAGTTTCCTCTCCTCTTTCAATTTTAAAGATATAAGCTAATACAGATGCGACAGCTGAATAGAGATTTTCAGAAATTTCCTTTCCTATTTCACCTGTAAAATAAAGAGCCCTAGCAAGTAAAGGGCTTTGAAATACTGTAACTTTATTTTCATCAGCTAATTTTATTATTTTTTCTGCTATCATTCCTCTTCCCATTGCTAAAATTATTGGGGCACCTTCTGAACCAACTTCATATTTTATTGCAACTGCAAAATGAGTTGGGTTTGTAATTACAGCTGATGCATCTTTTACATCATCGAGAGCAGCAGATTGAGTGGCAGCTCTATTGGCAATCTCATTTTGTAATTTTCTAATTTTTTGTTTAACCTCTGGTGATCCGTCCGTATCTTTATGTTCATCTTTTACTTCTTTAATTGTCATTTTTAATTTTTCTACATGTTGGTATTTCTGCCAAATAAAATCAAAAATTGCTATGAAACCTAGAACAATTAACAGAGCAATTGTGAGTTGAGGAAAGTTGTAGAGTAGGTTTGATAAAGCGGAATATAAATTACGTTCAGATAAATTTATTATATCTTTTAAATTATAATAAATTACGAAGAATGTAATTCCACCTAATAATCCAACTTTGAATAAAGACTTGATAAGTTCAAACAGACCTTTAGAAGAAAATATTCTTTTTAAACCTGATAATAAGTTAATCCTATTAGATTTGAATTGAAAAGCTTTTGGAGCAAAATTAATACCTCCAACAGCCATTTGTGTTATTAAAATAATTAATATTAAAGGAACACCAACAATTAGAGTTATATTAATTATATATTCAATCAATTTATGCATACCATAGGCTGGAGAAACATTTGTTATATAATCAAGATCAAATAAGAAAAATGTCTTCCAGATTGCTAAAAAATCTCTAGCAAAAAAGGGTATTGACGACAGAACCATTAAACCAATTATTAATGTTGTAAACACAAACATTTCTTTAGAAGATAATACCTGACCGTCCTCAGCCGCTTTATCTAATTTTCTTTGGGAAGGTTCTTCGGTTTTATCTTGTGAATTATCTTCTTCAGCCATTACTAATTTCCTTCTTTATAAGAATGAAGAACCTCGTCAATTAAATTAATTGCCGTAGCCGTTAAATCAGAAAAAGCATTTGAAATTGGCTCAACCCCTATATATAAAAAGATAAAAACACTTATTAAAGCAATGGGAAAACCAAATGAAAATAGATTTAATGATGGTGCAGATCTAGTAATTATACCAATTGAACATTGTATTAATAATAATCCACCCACAATTGGCAAACTGATTAAAGCAGCTAGATATAACATGTCTCCAAAGGTGTTGACAGCAACATTGCTAACCTCAGAAAAATCAAGAATTAGACCAATTGGTAGGTAAACATAGCTTTCAATGAGTAATTTTAGTAAATATAAATGACCGTCTAACGACAAAAAACAAGATATAAGAAATAAAGTTAAGACTGTACTCAAAACAAGTGTTTGCCCTCCAGATTGGGGATCAATCATGCTTGACATTGATAATCCTGCTGTAGACGCTATTTTCTCACCTGCAACTGCTGCTGCAGAAAAAATTATATTTAAAATCAATCCTACCGAAAGTCCTATGCCAATTTCAGACAATATAAGTAAAAATAAATTAAAACCTTGCATATTTTGGATTTCTGGAACTTTAATCACAGGAAATAAAAAAGCAGTTAGACTTATGCTTGCTATAATTCTTACCTGTAAGGGGATTCCTCCTAATGAAAAAAATGGTGCACTAATTAAAAAGGAAGAAATACGTAAAGATGATACAAAAAAAATTACCATATATTGGTATAAGTTAAATAAATTAACTCCTGGTAAAGCAAACTCTAACCCATTCATAATAAATTTCTTTCGCGTTTAATTTTGTCCTACACCAGCAACCTGGTCAAAAATAAAATTAAAGTAATCAACAAGTCCCATCATGAAAAAATTACCCAATAATCCTATGCCTAACATTACTACGATAACTTTAGGCACAAAACTAAGTGTCATTTCATTGATTGATGTTGCAGCTTGAATAATACCTATCAAAAGACCTATACCAAGTGCTAAAGCTAAGATAGGACCAGAAACAAGCAAAACCTGATAAAAGGCCATACTTAACATACTAATATTTTCATCAAAGTTCATTTTTTATCCTGCCGAAAAGGTGCTTACTAAAGATCCAACTGTCATGCTCCATCCATCAACTAAAACAAACAATAATAATTTGAATGGAAGTGCAACTAACATTGGGGACAACATCATCATTCCAAGTGACATCAAAATGGAGGAAATAACCATATCAATTACTAAGAAAGGTAAAAATAACAGGAAACCTATCTGAAATGCAGTTTTAAGTTCACTTGTCATAAATGCGGGAAGAGCTATCCTGAAAGGAATATCTGATACTTTATCAAATTTTTCTAAGCCAGCTAATTCAGTGAACATAATTAAGTCTGTTTTTCTCGTATTTTTAACCATAAACTGTTTCATTTCACTACTTGCTGTTTCAATAGCTTGTTGTGCAGGTAAGCTTTTTTCCATATACGGAACCGCAGCATTTTCATAAACCTTATTGAATGTTGGAGCCATAATAAAAAAAGTTAGAAAAAGAGATATTGCGATTAATACTTGATTAGGAGGAGTTTGTTGTGTTCCTAAAGCTTGACGGAGAATTGACATGACAATAATTATCCTTGTAAAACTAGTCATTCCAAGAACTAAAGAAGGTAAAACCGTCAATGCTGTCATTAATAATAAAATTTGTAGTGGAAATGAATATTCAGTAGTATCACCGTTAGTTGATACATTTAATGCGGGAAAACCAGATGCAATAGGATCACCTATAGCTTGAACAGGTAATCCACTTATTAAAACTAAAGCCATAAAAAAAGATAATTTCTTAAGTAAATTAAATATAATCTTATAAATTTCTTCTTTTGTATTCGAAAAATAGTGTCTTCTAGTAGGTTGTGGGCAAATTGCTCTACGCATTTTTATTACCTTTTTTATGAGCTGTTAATAAATCAGAAATATTTACATGTTGGAGAGGTTTAGAAATTTTAGCTTTCTCTTTTACAGGAGTATTTTTAATTGATAACTGTTCAGAAGCTTTGTAATTAGCATTGCTGGTTTTAAGCTTAGATTGATCAATTTGTGTAAGCGATCCCCTGCCAGACTTATGTCCTACAAAGAAAAATTTTTCTTCATCAACTTTAAAAACATAAGCTAGGAAACCATTGTTAAGAGGCATCTGATGCATAACATCAAAACTATTTTCTTTTTTAATAATTTTTTTTAGATGTCCACTTTTTTTCTTAACAATAAAAGCAACAACACCTAATACTAATAAAAATGAAATTACAACAATAACTGTAGTAAAATCTGGTACTGACTGTGACATATAAATATTCCTTATTTTTTAAATAAGGAAGCAAGAAATATGCCATCAACAATTTTCATATTAAGTCATTGTTTTTAATGAGTTAATTTTTGTCAATTTTTTGTAAATTATAGTTTCTGCACTCGATTTTCTGGGTTTGTAACCTCTGTGAATCTGATACCAAATCTTTCACCAACCATAACCACTTCTCCTTTAGCAATTTTAACCCCATTTGCTAAAATATCTAATGGATCACCTGCTAATCTTTCCAGTTCTACTACAGATCCTTCATTCAGTCTTAAAAGGTCTCTTATCTTAAGTTCAGTTGAACCGACCTCAACAGTAAGTTTTACTTCGATATTTTCTAGAACCTTGAGATTATCTAGCCCTGTTTTATCTTTTACTGTATCTTCAACTTGAGCTTCAGCTTCATTCTCTGCCATTAAATTACTCCTCAATATTTATAATCTATTTTTTAAATTGACCGCAACTTGTCCGTTTGTTTCGCCAATTTCTGCTTTGAATAAAATTTTATCATTAACAAAAAAATCTACTCCATCAACTGGGGGTAAATTAATTACGTCTCCTTCTTTAAAATGAACAAGATTGGATAATGAAACAGATGGTTCGCTCAAAATTGCTGAAACAGGAAGTGGAATGTTCAATATTGATCTTTCTAAACGATCTCTCCAGCTAATATCGTCATTAATTATATCACTTTGAACTCTAGAACGTAACAAAGAAGCAATTGGTTTTAGGGTTTGTAAAGGATAAATTATATCAAATGATGCTGAATCAACGTTTGGAAGTTGAACCACAAAAGAACATATTATTACTGAATCTGATGATTCGACTAACGTTGCAAATTGCGGATTAATTTCTCTACTTTGATGCTTTATAGTTATTGGCATAAGATCTTTCCAAGCGGCTTCAAGGCATTGGGTAATTCCATCTGATACTATTTCAATTATTCTATCTTCAGTAGCAGTAAACTCCGCCTTAGCTGAAGGAAAGTTAGCTAATTTACCACCATAATAACAATTTGTTAAAACACTTATAAAAGAAGGTTCAAGTACAAGTAACATGGATCCTCTAAGTTCATCAATCCTACTTGTGGTTAAACTCATAAAACTATTTAGGCCTGCACTATATTCATCATATGTTTTTACTTCTGGAGGAAATGGGTTAATCTTTGGCTGCAATCTTATCATAGGTAAAAATATACTTCTTACTAATCGAGCAAATCTCTCATTTATTAACCTTAATGCATAGTAATCACCAAGAAGTTCTAAGTTATCAGAGCCGAATGTAAAATCTGTTACTTCAACATCATTATTCAATCCTGAGTTTGCTGTAATTTCACCAGATTGCAGTCCTTCCATTAAAGCTGAAACTTCATCAGAAGATAATTTTCTAGATGTATTTGACATTAATTTATAAATCCTAACTTATTGTAGAATGAAAGCAGTAAAATACACATCTTCGATACCTGGAAATTCATCAAGAGATTCTAATTTTTTATTGAGAACTACTATTAATCTTTCAGATAATTTTTTCTTACCCTCACTTCCCGAAATATCTTCTTCTGTGAAATCACTTATAGTTGACAATATTTCAGAACGTAAAGCTAATTGATGAGAGTCCACTACTTCCATTACTTTTTCGTCATACTGTGTAGACACACCAACACTTACTTGTAAAAATTTCCTACTACCTTTTAAGTTTGTTGTGAAATCTCCTGGGAATTCAAAATAAGTGGTTTCATAACTATCAACTTCTGGAATGGCTTTAACATTCTTTTTTATAATCCCATCTTCACCTTCTTCTTCACCTTCTTTATTTTTATCATCTTCAGTTTTTTTCTTTTCA
>CACBVW010000016.1 GCA_902542765.1 uncultured SAR116 cluster alpha proteobacterium
ATACTTTCAAATTAGAAATAAAGAACAAAATTTTATTAATTTTTGTTTAAACGAAAAATTAATAATTCAAAGTACAACTTTACCATTAAAATATTATAATCTTGATGCTGCTATTATTTTTTCTGATATTTTAATGATACCTTGGGCTATGGATCGAAACGTTCAATTTACCAAAAATTTTGGTCCTTCCTTAGAGCCCATGATACCAGATGAAACTAAAATTCTTAAAAACATATCGTTAAACTCAAAACTTGAACCTCTAAGAAATTCAATAAGTTATCTAAGAGATTATTTACCACAATCTTTAAGTTTAATTGGTTTTGCTGGAGCTCCTTGGACTTTAGCATGCTATATGATAGAAGGAGCAGGAAGTAAAGATTTCATTAATACTAGGAAAGCTCTTTGGGGTTCTTATATATGGTTTATGGAGCTAATTGAAACTCTTATAACTCATATTGCAGATAAGTTAGAAATGCAAGCTAGAGCAGGAGCTGATATTTTGATGATTTTTGATTCTTGGTCTCACATGATACCGAATAATTTTTTTGATGATTGTGCCATAAGTCCAACGGCTAAAATCGTAGATATTTTAAGATCTAGGAAAATTTTTGCTCCTATTATTGGGTTTCCATTCAAAGCAGGATCATCTATTGTAAAATATTCTTTTGAAAGTAAAGTTGATTGTATTGCGTTGGATTGGTCAGTTGATCTACGTTGGGCAATAAAGAACCTTAATAAAGAGGTTGCTTTACAAGGGAATCTTGATCCTGCTTCTCTTATTCCATCTCACAGTGTTTATTTACGTGAAAGTGTATTAACTATTTTAGATATAATGAAAGACAGAAGATTTATATTTAATGTAGGTCATGGTTTAACTCCTGATTGTAAAATTGATAAAGTTAAAGAAGTTATTAGCATTGTAAGAAACTATAATGGGAAAGTTTAATATTTGCTCTATGAAATAATTAAATCTTTTCACCTTGTTTCAGTAATATCCTGGATGGTTGGATTATTATATTTACCTAGGCTTTTTGTGTATCATAATGATACCGAAAATTCGAGTGAAATGAATTATACTTTCCTTTTGATGGAGAATAGGTTATTGAATTACATAATGACACCTGCTCTTATTGTAACTTATCTTCTAGGTTTTTTTTTATTATACGATAATTCTTATTTTTTAAGTGAAAATTATTTTTTAATTAAACTACTCTTAGTTTTTTGTTTAACTTTATTTCATTACTATCTATATATTCTTTACAAAGATTTTAAAAAAGGTTATAGATTCAAAAAAACAAAGTTTTATAGAATAATCAACGAAATACCTACATTATTGATGATTTTTATTGTTCTATTAATAATAATCAAACCAAACTTCCAAATAATCTAAATTTCCATATTACGAGAATTAAATGCACTTAAAAGATCTTAAAGCAAAAAACCCATCAGATTTATTAACATATGCTGAAAGTTTAGAAATAGAAAACGCAAGTACTTTAAGAAAACAAGATATGATGTTTGCGTGTTTAAAAAAACTCGCAGACAATGATATTGCCATTTATGGAGATGGAGTACTTGAAGTTTTAACCGATGGATTTGGTTTCTTAAGATCACCTGAATCTAATTATCTTGCCGGACCAGATGATATTTATATTTCGCCCAACCAAGTCAGAAAATTTGGGCTTCGAACAGGTGATACCGTAGAAGGTCAAATAAGAGCACCAAAAGATGGAGAAAGATATTTTGCATTACTAAAAGTTGAAAATATAAATTTTGAGTTACCAGAATCGGTTCGTCATAGGATAAATTTTGATAATTTAACACCTCTTTACCCCCAAGCTAAAATTAATTTTGAAACCGAATTTGATCCAAACAATAAAGATATAACAACTAGAGTTGTAGAAATGGTTGCTCCTATGGGTAAAGGGCAGCGAGGTTTAATTGTCGCACCACCGAGAACTGGTAAGACTATGATGTTACAATCAATAGCTCAGGCCATATCTAAAAATCATCCTGAGATCTATTTGATTGTTTTGTTGATTGATGAAAGACCCGAAGAAGTAACAGACATGCAAAGGTCTGTTAATGGAGAAGTTATTAGTTCTACATTTGATGAACCTGCTTCACGACATGTACAAGTAACAGACATGGTTATAGAAAAGGCAAAAAGACTAGTTGAACACAAAAGGGATGTGGTAATTTTATTAGATTCTATTACCAGGTTAGCTAGAGCGTATAACACTGTAATACCGTCAAGTGGCAAAGTATTGACTGGAGGCGTTGATGCAAATGCCCTTCAAAGGCCAAAAAGATTTTTTGGCGCAGCAAGAAATATTGAAGATGGAGGCTCTTTAACTATTATCGCCACAGCATTAGTTGAGACAGGTTCAAGAATGGATGAAGTGATTTTTGAAGAATTTAAGGGTACAGGAAACAGTGAAGTAATACTTGATAGAAAATTGTCAGACAAACGTACTTTTCCAGCCATTGATGTAACCAAGTCAGGAACAAGAAAAGAAGAACTATTAGTTGAGAAAGACACCTTGTCCAGAATGTGGGTTTTAAGAAGGATTTTGATGCAAATGGGACCGGTAGACGCTATGGATTTTCTGTCAGACAAACTAAAGCAAAGTAAATCTAACGAGGACTTCTTTAGAGCTATGAATAAATAACATGTTTCACGTGAAACATTTTTAATAAAGAGAGAAAATTTGGACACAATCTTTTCCTCAGCCTCAAGCCCACAAAAAAGCGCAATTAAAATAATCAGGGTTTCTGGAAACGAAACAAAAAAAATACCAAAAATTTTCTCATTTGAGCCAACGCAGCCACGTGTTGCGTCTCTTAGAAAAATTTATGATCAAAGTAATAATATCATTGATAATGCCCTAATAATATATTTTCCTGGCCCAAACACTGTAACTGGGGAGGACGTTATAGAGCTTCACATTCATGGAAGTACAATTATTGAAAAAAAAATATATAACGTTCTTTCTAGTATTAAAAGATTTCGAATAGCTGAAAGGGGGGAATTTACAAAAAGAGCATTCCTAAATGGAATTTTAGATCTTACTCAAGCCGAGGGCTTGAATGATTTAATAAACTCAGAAACAGAAAATCAATTCAAAATATCTATGTCTCACTATGAGGGTGCTTTATCTAGCAAAATATATTTGTGGAGAGAAGATATCATTTGGTTGTTGTCAAAGTTAGAGGCCCTAATTGACTTTTCAGACGAAGAACTTCCGACAGAATTAGAACAAATTTTTAATTCTAAAGTATTAAAAATATTAGAAGATATGAAAAATTCTTTAAAATATAGCAGTTATGGAAAAAGAATCAGAAATGGTTTTGTTGTTACTCTTTTAGGTCGCCCTAATGTAGGAAAAAGCTCTCTTATAAATTACTTGTCAGATAAAAAGATAGCCATTGTTACTGATGAAGCTGGAACAACAAGGGACATTATAGAAGTTATAATGGATTTTGAAGGGTTTCCTGTAATTTTAAATGATACTGCTGGTATAAGAAATACAAAATCTCAAGTAGAAAAAATTGGAGTTAAAAGAGCCTTAGAAAAAGCTGAATCATCTGATATAATCCTCATTTTGTCAGACAATGAAGATTTTGCTTATCCAGAACTTAAATCAAAATGTAAAAAATTTTTTGTACACACAAAATCAGATTTGAAAATATTACCTAATAAAGGTATCTTTAATATTTCTGTCAAGGAAAATAAAGGGATTGAGAAACTAATTAACGCAATTGTCAGTCATTTAAAATCTTTGGCTCCTAAACAAGATGCTTTTCTTACAAGAAAAAGGCATATAGAGGCAATAAAAAGATCCATATATGCTTTAAATGATATGCAGAAATTTGATCTAAATATTAATCCTGAAATAGCATCTGAGAACTTAAGAATAGTTGCCAAAGAAATTGGAAGTATGACAAACACCATTGACGTGGAAGAAATTTTAGACGATATATTTAGTAGTTTTTGTATTGGTAAATAAATTTTGATAACAAACATAAAAAATTTTGATGTGGTAGTAATTGGAGGAGGCCATGCTGGTGTAGAAGCAGCCTCTGCTTCATCAAGAATGGGCGCCAAAACTGTTTTAATTACTATGAAAATTGACACTATTGGTGAAATGTCCTGTAATCCAGCTATAGGTGGATTAGGTAAGGGACACCTAGTTAGAGAAATTGATGCTCTTGATGGATTAATGGCTAGGGCAATAGACGTTTCTGGAATTCAATTTAGAATGCTTAATCGTTCAAGAGGACCCGCGGTTCACGGACCAAGATCACAGGCAGATCGAAAGTTATACAAAAAAGCCATTTCAAATTTGTTAGAATCGCATGAAAACTTAACAATTCTAGAGGGCACTGTAAAAGATCTTACAATCGTCGACGATGTTATTAAAAATGTTGTTTTAGATAATGATATTTATATAAAAACTAAATCAGTAGTATTAACAACAGGAACGTTTTTAGGTGGAGTCATACATATTGGAAATGACAGAATACAAGCAGGCAGAATAGGAGATAAGCCATCAAATCATCTGTCAAAAAAAATTAGAAAATTAAATTTGCCAATTGGTAGGCTGAAAACTGGAACACCACCTAGATTGCTTAAATCTAGCATTAATTGGAATAAAGTAGAAATGCAGTCTGCAGATAATTATCCAATACCTTTCTCATACATGACTGAGAAAATATTAATTCAACAAATTCAATGTGGCATAACAAGAACCAATATTAACACTCATAAAATAATATCTGATAACATAAACATGTCTCCAGTTTATTCAGGATCAATTCAAGGGTCTGGTCCAAGATATTGTCCGAGCATAGAAGACAAAGTAAGTAGATTTTTCGACAAGGATTCTCATCAAATTTTTCTTGAGCCTGAAGGTTTAGATAGCCCTTTAGTTTATCCAAATGGCATTTCAACTAGTTTACCGAAAAAAATTCAAAATGAATTTTTAAAAACAATTCCTGGGTTAGAAAAAGCTTTCGTAAAACAGCACGGTTATGCAATAGAATATGACTATATGGATCCAAGAGCCCTAAAGAACACTTTAGAGACAAAAAAGATTAAAGGGCTTTTTTTTGCCGGACAGATTAACGGCACTACAGGATATGAAGAAGCAGCAGCTCAAGGATTAATTGCAGGAATAAATGCTTCAATTAACCTTAACACTGATCCTAAATGGTTTACTCTTGACAGATCAGAGGCATACATTGGAGTTATGATTGACGATTTGATAAACAGAGGAGCGCCGGAACCTTATAGAATGTTTACCTCTAGGGCAGAATTTAGGCTTCTTTTAAGGTCTGACAACGCTGATCAGAGGTTAACAGATAAAGGATTAAAATACAATATTATTGGACCAAAAAGAGCAAAGTTTTGGAAAGCAAAGAGTAAGAATTTACAAAATTCATATAGAATTATAGATAACTTGAGCGCAAAGCCAAGCTTGTTAATAAAGCATAATTTACCGAGCACAAGAACTGGAAATTCAAGGTCACCAAAAGACATTTTATCGTCTGGAAAACATCACATAAAAGATCTTTTTGAAATCTGGCCGGATTTAAAAATGATCCCAAAAGAATTACATTCACAAATAGAAACAGATTGTATTTATAGTGTCTATCTTAAAAGACAAAAAGAAGATATAAAAATGTATAGGCAAGAAAACAAAATCAAAATTCCTGTAGATTTTGATTTCAACCTTATCAAGGGACTGTCCAATGAGGTAAAGGATATTCTCCGGCAAAGTAAACCTGTTACTGTTGCACAAGCATCAAAGCTTCCAGGTTTTACACCAACTGCCACCTTGTTGCTTCTTAGACATTTAAAAAGAGAGAAAAAATACAACGTTGTTAACGAATATTGATACATATGAAAAATTTAGTTCGCATGTATTTGTTTCACGTGAAACATATGAAAAATTATTTTTATTTCAGAAAACACTTATTAAATGGCAAAAGTCAATCAATTTAATAAGTAAACATACTATTGAAAACACTTGGGAAAGACATTTCTTAGACTCGGCACAATTGTACAAGTTTGTTAGAAATATAGAAGGAAACATAATAGATTTTGGCTCAGGGGCAGGGTTTCCGGGTATGGTGCTTGCAATAATGAGTAAAAAAAACATCCATTTAGTTGAATCAGATTACAAGAAATGTGTTTTTTTAAAAGAAATTGCAATGTTAACAGAAACAGATATAACTATTCATAACTGTAGAATTGAAGATTTAGATTTTATGAATGTTGATTTAATTACTTGTAGAGCATTAGCATCATTGAAAAAGTTAATTCATTATGTAGAGATTTTCATAAACAAATCATTGAGAGAAAAACAGCAATTGCCTAAGTTGTTGTTTTTAAAAGGAAAATCCTATTATTCTGAGATTGTTGAATTAAATAAAATTAAAAATATTAGTTTTGATGAATATCCTTCCATAACAGACGAAGATGGTAGAATTTTATGTATAAATAAAGTTGATAAGTTAAATATTGAAAATGATTAATAAAGTTACACAGATAATTGCTATAGCAAATCAGAAGGGTGGCGTAGGTAAAACTACCACTGTAATAAATTTGGCAACAGCTATGGCAGCTTGTGATAAAAAAACACTTATCATTGACGCTGATCCACAAGGGAATGCTAGTACAGGCTTTGGTATAAGATATGATCAAAGAGATAAAGATTTATATTCCATAATTTGTGGTCAGGCCAATATCAATGTTTCAATTAAAAAAACTATGATTCCAAAATTAGATATTATTCCCACCTCGACAGATCTTTCAGTTCTTGAACAAGAATTAGTTGATGTAAAAAATAGAGAGTTTAAGATTCGTGATTTAATTAGAGAAATTGGTGAGTTTTACGATTATATATTCATTGATTGTCCACCTTCTTTAGGTTTGCTTACATTAAATGCTTTATGTGCAGCAAAAAGTTTAATTGTACCTCTTCAAACGGAATTTTATGCATTGGAAGGCTTAACTCAACTCATGAAAACATTGGATTCAATCAAAAATAATTTTAATAATAAAATTATTCTTCAAGGTATACTTCTAACAATGTATGACAAAAGAAATAAAATATGTGAAATGGTATCAAGTGACGTTAAAAATCATTTTAATGATAAAGTTTTTAAAACTATAATTCCAAGAAACGTTAGAATTTCTGAAGCACCTAGTTACGGCCAGCCAGTATTGATGTATGATATTTCATGTCCGGGATCTCAAGCATATGCCTCATTGGCAGGTGAAATCATTAATCAAGAGAAAGATCTAAAATGAAACAAAAGAAAAATACCAGACCTATAGGCCTTGGAAGTGGCCTTTCTGGCCTTTTGGGTGCAGAGGTAGGGAGAAATACTGATAATTATAAAATGATACCAGTAGAGTTTATCAATCCTGGACCATGGCAACCAAGAAAAACTTTTGATAAAGATGAACTTGAGTCTTTATCAAATTCAATAAAAAGACAGGGTATAATCCAACCAGTAATCCTAAAATCTGACGATACAGTTAAGAATGAATATTTTATAATTGCTGGCGAAAGAAGGTGGAGGGCATGTCAATTAGCAAAAATACATGAAATTCCAGCTATTATAAGAAATGATATAAATGATGAGAAAATTGCTGAACTATCTTTAGTTGAAAATATTCAAAGATCTGAATTAAATCCTATTGAAGAAGCAGAGGGTTATCAGTCTCTTCTTAGCAATTATAATTATACTCAAGAAGATATTTCTAAAGCAGTTGGGAAATCTCGGTCTTATATTGGAAATATTATTAGATTATTATCATTATCAGTTAAGGCTAAAGAATTGTTATTAGAAAAAAAACTTACTATTGGTCAAGTGCGTCCACTTATAGGACATAAAGATGCTGATATTTATTTAGATATAATATTAAAGAACAGACTTAATTCTAGAGATATTGAAAAACTCATAAAAAAAGAAAACACAAAGTCTCTTAAGAATAAAGTTAAAAATATAGATATTATCAATCTAGAAAAAGAATTAACAGAAATAACAGGATTAGCTATAAATATTAATTTTGACAACTTAAAAAAAACTGGAACTATAAAGCTAGATTGTAAAAATCTAGAAGAGTTTAACTTTATAATTGAAAAAATTAGGAATTAATTTTATTTCTTGCAAGGACAGAAGTTGATAATATGAATTGTGATAAAAGAGTTTTTTCGATTGTATGATTTAATTTACATTTTATTTCAAGCTCAATTAAGCGTGCCAATATAATATTAATCAATTTTAAATTCCAAACTTTACATTGAAAAATTACAAATTCTTTTTTTTTAAAAAAAATTGGCGGTTTGATATTCTCAATAATATTGACTAAATTTTTGTTATTCTCAAAAAGTAATAAAACTTTCTCAATTAATTTGAAGTGATTAAAAAACATTCTTATTAGAGTCATACTTGTTGCTTGATTTTCATAAATGTTTTCTAAAATTGTTATTGCTTCTCTGGGATTACCATTTGAGCAATTTTCAATAATTTTATTAAAATTAATGTCAGTGTTTCTTGAAATAAGAGAAAAAATTATTTCTTCACTAATGTTTTTATTATTTGTTAAAAAGATATCTAATTTTTCAAGTTCCATTTCATTGGTTAGAGAATCTGAACTAAATTTAGAGGCTAAATTTTTTACAAAATCTAAACTAAAATTTATTTTATGTTTTAAAAACAAATCAGATAATTTAAATTGAACAATATTATTTTTTTCTTCATAACAAGGAACTAAAATAGCATTGTTCATATGTTGAAAGTATTTTATGAAAGAACCAATCTTCAAATTTGCAGCTTTCATTAAAAGTAAATAATTTTCATTTTCTGTTTTGACGGTTTCTAAAATGATACTTTCTAAACTTTTATTCACATTAATGTGCATTAGATCTAAAAGTATAAATCTTTTTTCTGAAAATATATTCAAGGTATTTATATTGTCATAAAGTACTGTGGGATTGTCTTTAAATTCATTGCCGTCTATTTTTGAGACACTGAACGGATCATTTGTATCTATTTTAAGAAGTTCTAAAGTTTTTTTATATAAAACGTCAATTAGGCCAATGTTAGTACCATGCAAAAAAATTATATTTATGTTTTCGCGGTTGTTTTTTAAATTATATTCATAAATAGAAGGATCTATTTTCAACTTAATCTTCTTATGATAATTTTAATATGTCTATAAAGAGATTTTGCCGAGCTTTTTGTTAATCTATCCTTAATGTGATTGATGCTTTTTTCTTGAGTATAAAGAGAATTTGATGAAGAGCTGATAGCTGGAAAAGTGTTTATGGAACCAGATTTGACGACATTTGTATTTTTATTTATTAATTGATAATCAATTTTAGCCTTTGTTGATTTTAGATTATTTTGTCCACCAACTGACAATGTCTTTGTAGTTTCAAATGTTATCTTTGTACTAAGTATGTATTTTTCTTTACTATTACTAATTTGAAAATGACGTTTCAAACTTTCTTTAAAATACAAGTTATATTTATCATTGGGTGTTTCAATTTCAATTGAATAGTTGTTAACATTTTGAATATTTTCAAAATTTTTTAAAGTACAGCTGCTAATTAATATGATTAAGGTAGAAAAAAATAATTTTTTAAAAACAAACATTTAATGCTCAATTCATATCACAAAATTAACAACACGATTCGGTATAATGATAACTTTTTTTGGTTTGTTATTCAAAAATTTTAAAACATTTTCTTCCTTCAAAGCAACTTCCTTTATGTCATTTTCATCTAAGTCAATAGGCACATCTACAACTGCACGTACTTTTCCATTTACTTGAATAGGTATTTTTACATTACTCTTTTTAATATAGCTTAAATCAACTTTTGGCCAATTTTCATTTGAAATTGAGTTTTTATTACCTAAATTATACCATAATTCTTCAGCGATATGGGGGACCATTGGATTAACTAAAACAAGAAGATTATTTATAACAAAAAGAACAACTTGAATATCATCGTCATCTTCAACTTTATGAGTAAAAACTACATTAGATAAATTTCTAATTTGGGCTACAGCAATGTTGAAGTGAAAGTCTTCAATTGCTTTTGTAACCTCTTTAATTGTAGTGTACATAACTGATAATAGTTCTTTATTTTGTAAAGAAATATTTTTTGGCAATTTGTTTAGATTGTTTTGATTCGGTAAATTTTTTACAAATTTCCATAACTTATTTAAAAAACGCCATGAACCTTCTACTCCTGCATCAGACCACTCCATATCTCTATTAGGGGGAGAATCAGATAACACAAAAAAGCGTGCGGTGTCTGCACCAAAGTCTTCAATTATCTGCTGTGGGTCAATAACATTTTTTTTTGATTTGCTCATCTTCTCAACTCTTCCAGCAATAACAGGCTCTTTTGTATTTAAATGAAAGTGTTGATTACCTTTTTTTATTATTTCGTTAGGAAAAACCCATTTTTCTCTTATTGTTTTAAAGGTTTGGTGACACACCATTCCTTGTGTTTGGAGAGAAATAAAAGGCTCCTCAATATCTAGGATATTTACGTGTTTTAAAGCTCTCATAAAAAACCTTGAATACAGAAGATGCATAACTGCATGCTCGATTCCACCAATATATTGATCAACAGGCATCCAGTATTTGATAGCTTCTTTGGTAAAAGCGCTTGAAGGATTTAGATCAGTAAATCTTGCAAAATACCAACTAGACTCAAAAAAAGTATCGAATGTATCTGTTTCTCTAATAGCATTTTTATTGCATTTAGGGCATTGGGTGTGTTTCCAAGTTGGATGATTATCTAATGGATTTCCACTTGTGTCAAAATTAGCATCCTCTGGTAGTGTAATTGGTAAATGATCTTCGGGTACTGGCACCTCACCACAATTGTTGCAAAAAATTATAGGTATAGGACATCCCCAATATCTCTGTCGAGAAACACCCCAATCGCGTATTCTAAAAGTAATTTTTTCCTCGCCAATTTTTAATTCATTTAGTTTTCTTATGCAAGATTTGATGGCATCATCGGTATTTAAACCATTCAAGAATTCTGAATTGATATGAATTCCATCACCTATAAAAGGTAAACTTTCTTTAGTTTTTATTACAGGTATAATATCTAAAGAATATTTCGTTGCGAAATCATGATCTCTTTGATCATGTGCAGGGCAACCAAAGATTGCTCCAGTTCCATAATCCATCAAAATAAAGTTAGCAATAAAAACTTTTAATTTAACATTCTTTTTAAAAGGATGAGAGACAGAAAGTTTTGTGTCGTATCCATGTTTTTCAGCTTTTTCTAAATCAGCCTCTTTAGTTAAATTTTTCTCACAAAATTTTATGAAGTCAGCTGCTTTTGAATCTCTTTTGCAAATTTTCTTTGCAAGTGGATGTTGAGGTGATATTGCAATAAAGGTTGCTCCAAAAATTGTGTCTGGTCTCGTTGTGAAAATAGAAATTTGTTCAGATGAGTTTTCTAATGAAAATTTAATTATAGCTCCATTGCTTTTTCCAATCCAATTTCTTTGCATTGTTTTTACTTTTTCAGGCCATCCATTTAAATCGTCAATTTCATTGAGTAATTCATTTGCAAAGTTTGAAATTTTTAGAAACCATCCTTTCATTTTTTTCTTTTCGACTTCTGCCCCGGATCTCCAGCCTCGACCATCAACAACTTGTTCATTTGCTAAAACTGTATTCTCAACGGGATCCCAATTTACTAAGGTTTCTTTTTTATAAGCAATTCCAGATTTATAGAAATCTAAAAACATTTTTTGTTCAAATTTATAGTAACTTGGATCACATGTGCTTAGTTCTCTTTCCCAATCATACGACAAGCCCATTTGCTTCAACTGTGTTTTCATATTTTCAATATTAGAATTAGTCCATTTAGAGGGATGAGTTTTATTTTCTATAGCAGCATTTTCTGCTGGTAGTCCAAATGAGTCCCAACCCATAGGATGAAGAACATTAAACCCTTGAGCCCTTTTATATCTAGAAATTAGATCACCTAAAGTATAGTTTCTTACATGTCCCATATGTATGGCTCCAGAAGGATATGGAAACATTTCTAATACATAATATTTAGGTTTGTTATAATCAATTTCGGCTCTAAAAGTGTTTAACTCAGACCATTTTCTTTGCCATTTTTTTTCAATTACAGACGGATTATATTTCATAATGATATTTATTTATTTGCACTAATTCGTAAATTTCTTGCTTCATTTAAAATACTATCCTCTATTTTTGAAGCCAAATTATTATCTGTAAAAGTGTCAGACCAAACATTATTTATGAGTTTTTGCACATGGACTTTTACTTCTATACCATCTGATCTTAATTCACTTGTTTTTACATAAGCAGTAATTTTAATTCTTTTATCTTTAATATTTTTTTTTACATACCAATCAGTTATGATGGTTCCACCTAAGGCATCAGTTGATATCAGAGGTGCAATAGATAATATATTCAAAGATGCTCTCCATAAATATCCATTAACATTAATATTATCTCCAGAGGAGTTTTTTTGATTAAGAATATCTGATAATGAAATACCTTTTTCTGAGTCTCTAGAGAATAAGCCAGGTGTTCTTTTATCATTAGTCGTAGGATTTTGAGATATTGAATTATTTTTAGAGCAAGCTGAAATTAAAATTAAAAAAAATGCTAAGAGAACATTCTTATTCATAAATTGTCCTTTTTGGTATTACTATAATCTTTTAACATTGTTTTACAATACATCATATAACTAACAAAAAAAATAAAAAAAAGGCGACCGAAGCCGCCTTTAAGTAGATTAAGTAAAGCAATTAGAATGATGCTTTAAGTGTAAGTTTTGAAGCTGTTCCAGAATCATTTGTGTTACCTGTACTGTTTCCAGCTTTGTAGTCATAGTCTTCTACGTTTATGTAAGCAGTTAGACCAGACGCAATTGTGTATGCAATTTCAATACCTGAGTTTGAGTACTCTTCAGTTTTCTGACCATCGTCAGTTTCTGCAGTATGAACAGTTACAGTTGTAGCGTCATTTACTTTAAATGAAACAGCTGCACCTATAGATTCTTCGTCTGCTTGATCCATAGCTGTAATTGGAGCTACACGCGCTGCAGTGGTAGTCGATGCAGTACCAGCTACAGATGCACGAGCCGCTGCTTCATATGTTGATTGAGATACAGCTGCAGTTATGTTGCCAGAAGAAACCTTGACACCAATAACTGATGTATCTGTGTCTTGTGCGCCAGATGCTTCAGTTGTACCTGTTGCGTAACCTAAAGTTACAGCAGCTCCACCAGCATCCATTGAATACTTAGCTCCAAATTCTGTTGAGTCAGTAGAACCTGCTGTACCAGAATTCATAAAAGAAACACCAGCTGTTAAACCACCCATTGCAGGTAAGTGATATGAGATTTTATTAGCATCACTAGATAAGCCATTAATATCAGCATTTACTATGACCATATCATTAGCAGTACCTATACCTGCGTATATTTCTTCTGCTGGTAAGTCTGTACTAGCAACACCGTAGTTGTCACCAACACCGTCATTTTGACCAAGAACTACTTTACCAAAGCCACCTGCAATTGATAATGAAGCCTCATCAATTGTAGTATCACCGCCGTCTGAGTACATTTCGACAGTTAAGCCAAGATCTAACCCTGAATCAGTTTTATTAGTAAATTTAAATGCAATTTCTGAATCACTACCAAATGTAGTTCCGTCGTTAGCAGTTATATCTGAGCTAGTTGACGTATATTTCCACTCGTAGTAACCAGAAATTGAAACATCTGCTAATGCAGCGTTTGCTGAAAGAGTAGCAGCAGCTGCTAAAGCAGTTGTACCTAAAAGTAATTTACGCATTGCGTATCCCCTTATAATATGTTTTCTTAAAGAAAACGGTTTAATAACATTCCTACCTTAGGAATGTTTACTGAAATATTACTATACTAAAGTAACTATAAAAACTAGTGTGTAATGACAAATATGTCACTTTTTTGATTTAATGTGACATTTATACAACAGCAAGTAATTTATAACATTTAAATTTTATCAAAACTATAATTTAGGGACTTATTATCTTGGAAAATATTAAAAAAAACTATGAGTTAATATTAACTAAAATAAACGATATTCACAAAGCTAGCTATTTTTCAAAACACAAAATACCTAAATTAGTAGCGGTTTCTAAAAAACAGGATAATTATAAAATTGACAAGGCGCTTGCATGTGGTCAAAAAATTTTTGGTGAAAATAGAGTACAAGAGGCGATTACTCGATGGCAAAAAAGACTAGAAACTAATGTAGAACTACAA
This sequence comes from uncultured SAR116 cluster alpha proteobacterium, assembly GCA_902542765.1. Taxonomy (GTDB): domain Bacteria; phylum Pseudomonadota; class Alphaproteobacteria; order Puniceispirillales; family Marisalimonadaceae; genus Marisalimonas. Next base: position 14,340 of record CACBVW010000016.1, read on the forward strand.
TTAAGGCTAATAGGACCACTTCAATCTAATAAGGTCAAACAATCTCTGAACTTCTTTGATGTTATTGAAACAATAGACAGAGAAAAAATAGCAATAGAAATAGCTAAAAACTTTCATCATAGAGTTAAAACTAAAAGTTTTTATATTCAGGTAAACACTGGCAATGAGCCACAAAAAAGTGGAATAGATCCCTTACAAGCAGACACATTTATAAATTATTGTATTAAAGACTTAAAATTACCTGTAGTCGGGTTAATGTGTATACCACCGGTAATCGAAGAACCATCAATGCACTTCCTTTTACTGCAAAAAATAGCATACAGGAATAATTTGTCAGAATTATCTATGGGTATGAGCAGTGATTATGAAGACGCAATTAAATTTGGAGCGACCTCAGTTAGAATTGGTTCACTATTATTTGGTAAAAGAGAAGTTTGATTAGAGTATATGACCAGATTTTTTTTTCTTAGTCTCAAGATATTTTTCATTATGTTTGTTGGGATTAATCTTTATAGGTATCCGCTTAGTAACATTAACTCCTAAATTTTTTAAATGCTCAACTTTTTTTGGATTATTTGTAATAAGTTCAACATTCTTAATATTAAGTTGAGATAAAATTTCTTTGGCAGGATAATACAATCTTTCATCGTCGTTAAATCCTAAGTCTTCATTAGCCTCAACTGTATCCATTCCTTTATCTTGTAGGGAGTAGGCTCGAAGTTTATTTAATAGTCCAATATCTCTTCCTTCTTGAGCTAAATAAATCAAAATACCTTCATCTGCCTCAGCCATAATTTTAATTGATTCTTTTAATTGTTGGCCACAATCACATTTAAGACTATCAAGCACATCTCCAGTAATACATTGACTATGAATTCTTAGCAGAGCATTATTTTTTGTTAATGTCCTGTTTTTTCCAAAAACTAAACAAAAATGTTCGTTTCCGCCATCTTTGGGTCTGAAAATGATAATTTCACAATTTTCAGTATATGAAAGAGGTACTTTTACTTTGACAGCCATATTTAAATTGTTAGCTTTTATTTTTTCGTAGGATTTTATATCAGACACATCCACGTTAATAAGATTTTTATTAAAAGCCCATTTATTAATATTTTCAATTGAAATATTTGAGATTACTGTCATTAAGCCCGCTGGTAGAAGTCTTGATTGTCTTAATAATAGGATACAAGATGAAACAATTCCTTCATTACTTTCGGTTAACGCGCCTTCAATCTTTGGTATTAAGTGACCGGTGAGTGGCATACAAATAGATAATATGTCATTTAAAGTCCAAGTATTATTTATTAAAATTGAACAAGGACCACTTGCATTTTTAATCCCAATAGCATTACATCGATTTTTCGATACTATAATATTCGGTCTTGACAAAGCTAAGTTACTCAATTCTTCAATTGTTTTATCATCAATTAATTCAGTAGCAAAAAGTAAAACAGAAATCCCAGAATGATTATCAGAAACCACAAGCTTCCCACCTCTTCGAAGTTCAGATATTGCTCTTTCTATTTTAACTGTTAAAGTTATATTATTCATGAAATATTTTTTTCTATTTTTTAATTAGTGGTGTTTTCATTGAAAAAAGAATTTTCAATATTAATATATGAAAAAGAAAGACTTTTAAACTCAATTCTTTATTATCAAATATC
>CACBVW010000017.1 GCA_902542765.1 uncultured SAR116 cluster alpha proteobacterium
AACTTATAAAACAAAAAAAAGAAATTATAATCGTTTCCTCAGGGTCTATTGCACTTGGTCAAAAACAATTGAAACTTAGAGGTAATTTGTCTTTAGATGAAAAACAAGCCGCTGCTGCAACAGGTCAAGTAAGCTTAGCTCATGCTTGGAAAGAGATTATGGAGAAATTTGGTCTCAATATAGCACAAATTTTACTTGCACCTGACGATACGGAAACAAGAAGAAAACATTTAAATGCAAGAGCAACGTTATTAAAACTTATTGAGTTACAAGTTATTCCTGTAATTAATGAAAATGACACAGTCTCTACTGAAGAAATTAGATTTGGAGACAATGATAGGCTGGCAGCAAGAGTTGCACAAATGTGTAGTGCAGATTTACTTATATTGCTGTCTGATATAAATGGCCTTTATTCTTCTGATCCAAATAAAAATAAGGACAGTGTCTTTATAGAAGAAATTCCTGAAATTACCAATGAAATTGAAAGAATGGCAGGTCCTCCAATCACAAGCATATCATCTGGGGGTATGGTTACTAAAATTGCTGCTGCTAAAATAGCTACCAAAGCAGGTTGTCATATGATCATTTGCAATGGACATTTTAATGGTCCTTTATCAAAGTTAGAAATTGATGGAACACAATTTAGTTGGTTTAGTGCAATCGAAAAACCATTGAATTCAAGAAAACAATGGATTTCTGGTGCATTACAAGTTAAAGGGAAAATAACTATAGACAAAGGCGCGGTCGAAGCTATGAAAAAAGGTTTTTCTATGCTGTCTGCTGGTATAGTTAGTACAGAAGGCAACTATGAAAAAGGTGATTTAATACAAATAGTAGATGAACAACAAAACTTTGTAGGCAAAGGATTAATTCACTTCAATAATTCTGAAGTAGATTTAATTAAAGGCTCAAAAAGCAATGATATTGAAACTATCTTAGGCTACAGAGGTAAGGACGAAGTAGTCCACAGAGATGATCTAGTACTGGAAAAAAAATGAGTGACAACAACATTTTTGAATATATAAAAAATATAAATAAAAAATCCAAAGAATCTTTTAATGTTATCTCTAAAAGTAGTTCAAAAGATAGAAATTTAGCAATATTAAATACATCTAAAATTATAAAACAAGAACAAGAAGAGATTCTCAAAGCAAACAAAGTTGATATTGAAAATGCAAAAAGAAAACAAATTAACAATGCTTTTATTGATAGGCTTTTGCTAGATGATAAAAGAATTGATAATATTGTGGAGGGCTTAGAGCAAATTTCAAAAATGAGTGATCCAATTGGCGTTGAGTTGTCAAAATGGACACAACCAAATGGTTTAAATATTTCACGAGTTTCAGTTCCTTTGGGTATAATCGGTATTATCTACGAATCGAGACCTAATGTAACTATAGATGCTGGTAGCCTATGCATTAAATCTGGTAACACTGCAATACTTAGAGGTGGATCTGACTCTATTAATTCTTCTAAAATATTAACTAAATGCATGCAAAAAGGACTAGAAAGTGCAAATTTACCTTGTAACACAGTACAATTAGTTGAAAACACCGATAGGAAGGCTGTTTCAGCAATGCTTACTTCAACTGGGGAAATTGATATCATCATACCTCGTGGAGGAAAATCTCTAGTTAAAAAAATTCAAGATGAAGCAAGAGTTCCTGTCTTCGCTCACTTGGAGGGGATATGCCATGTATATGTAGATAAAGATGCAAATATAAATAAAGCAGTAAAAATTATAGTAAACTCAAAAATGAGAAGAACAGGGATATGTGGCGCATTAGAAACATTACTTGTAGATAGACATATCTCTGAAAAAGCTGTGCCAATTATTGTTAAAAACTTAATTGAGGTAGGATGTCATATTAGAGGAGATATTGAGACAAAAAAAATTGTAAAGGAAATTGAGTTAGCCTCAGAGAAAGATTGGCATACTGAATATCTTGACGCTATTTTATCCATCAAGTTAGTTGATGGAGTGTTAGGGGCTTTAGACCACATTAGTAAATATTCATCAAATCATACAGAATCCATAATCACAGAAAATAGCAGAGTAGCTGAGACTTTTCTAACTAATGTTGATAGCGCAATTGTTATGCATAATACATCAACTCAATTTGCGGATGGAGGAGAGTTTGGAATGGGTGCAGAAATAGGAATATCTACTGGTAGAATACATGCTAGAGGTCCTGTAGGAGCTGCTCAATTAACTAGTTTTAAATATATTGTTAGAGGAAATGATCAAATACGTGGATAAAGATCTGAAAGTCAATTTTAAAAATAGTATTCCAATATGTTATTCTTACTCTAGAAACAGAAAAATCGGTATTTTAGGAGGTTCTTTTAATCCAGCACATGTTGGCCATATTCACATTACTAATACTGCACTTATAAATCTTGGATTAGATGAGATTTGGTGGCTAGTTGCCCCTCAAAATAGATTAAAATCTAGTTTTGATATGGAGAATTTTGACAAAAGATTGAGTTATGCTAGGCTATTAACAAAAAATATTTCTTATATAAAAGTCTTAGACCTTGAAAAAAAAAATCAGCTATATGCCACATACAGAACTGTTAATTTTTTAAATCAGAGAACCCGAAAGGTAAAATTTATCTGGCTAATGGGAAGTGATATTTTAGATAATTTAAATAAATGGCTTTATCCAAATTTAATAGCTCAAAATATTCATGTTGCTGTTATTTCTAGGCCAGGCTATTTAAATACTTTTTTAAACACATCACGAGTTCCAAATTTAGGGCAGAAACTTAAAACATTCAAAAGTAGAATTATATTTCATAAAAAAAAACCAGTCTGGGTTTTTTTAAAGAATAAATTATTATCTATCTCGTCATCAGAGATAAGAAAAGCTAAAACTTACACTTAATAGGATTATGTAATGATAAAAACAAAAGGTTTATCTTCTAAAGAAATGTTAAGATTTACATTAAAATCATTAGAAAATGATAAAGGAATAGACATTGTTAGTATTGATCTAATGGGTAGAAGTAGCATTGCAGATTATATGATAGTTGTAAGTGGGAATACTGCCAGACAAGTAACTGCTATGGCAAATAACTTAGTAAAAAAATATAAAGAAATAGGCCTTCGCTTATCGTCTCCAGAAGGTATGTCAAATGGAGATTGGGTTTTAATTGATGCGAATGATATATTGGTTCATATTTTTCGACCAGAAGTAAGAGATTTTTATAGCCTGGAAAAAATGTGGGAAAAAAAACAAGATAATATATCAAGTGACGCTGTAAAAAAATAAAATGAAATATAGAATTTCAACAATTGGTAAAATTAAAAGTAATGACGAAGACTTGATTACTAGAAAATATCTTAAAAGAATTAAAAATATTGAATTAAAACAATATGAAGTTAAAACAAAAAATAAAGAAAAACAATTAGACAAAGAAGCTGATCAGTTAATTAATTCAACACCTAAAAACGGCAAATTGATCTTACTTGATGAAGAAGGTGAGAATTTATCTAGTTCAGACCTAGCAAAATTAATATTAAATTGGAGCAATAATAATATAACATGTGTGAATTTTGCAATTGGTGGTGCATTTGGAAATGGACTGAAAATAAAAAAAACAGCAAATAAAATTATTGCTTTTGGTAAACTTACTTGGCCACATCAAATGGTTAAAATGATGATTGCTGAACAAATTTATAGAATAGAAACTATTATTCAAGGTCATCCATACCATAAATAAAATTTTCTTAATGGATTTAACTGATGGAAAAAAAACAAAAAAAACCAATTGTTTTATGTATAATGGATGGCTGGGGAATTAATAAAAATTCAGAAAATAATGCTGTAGCATTAGCAAAAACTCCAAATGTAGATTTTGTAACCAAAACATTCCCATATTCAACCCTTGATGCTTCTGGTGAAGATGTTGGGCTACCCATAGGTCAAGTAGGAAACTCTGAGGTTGGACATATGAACCTTGGTTCTGGAAGAGTGGTACTGCAAACTCTACCAAAAATAAACATGGCTTTTGACAATAGTGAGATAGAAAAAAATAACAATTTTCAGAAATTTATGTCAAATCATAATAAAAATAAGACTGTTCATCTGCTCGGTTTGTGTAGTGATGGTGGAGTGCATTCACATTCAAGTCACATGATAGAAATGTCGAAACTTTTAAAAAAAAATAATTGTAAAAGTTGGATACACATTTTTTCAGATGGGCGAGATTGTTCTCCAAAACAATTAGGCCAGGATATTAAAAAATTTGAAATGTCCCTTCCAAAAAATATCAAGATAGGCTCACTTATAGGTAGATACTACTCAATGGATAGAGATAATAGATGGGAGAGAGTAAAAAAAGCTTTTGATCTTATTGTATGCGGAAAATATGAAAGAAAGTTTTCTAATGCATCAGAAGGAATAGTGGAAGCTTATAAAAATAATGAAACTGACGAATTTATTTCACCAACTCTTATTGGAAATTATAAAGGATTTGAAGATGGTGATAGCTTAATTATGATAAACTTTAGGGCAGACCGAGTTAGAGAGTTATTAACAGCATTACTAGATCCTAATTTTAAAAAATTTGAAAAAGATTTTAATACACCAATTTTATCAAATAATATTGGAATGACAGAATATTCAAAAGAATTATCAAAATTTATGAATTCTATTTTTATAAAAGAAAATATTAAGGACACACTTGGAGAAGTCATTTCAAAAGCTAATTTAAAACAACTAAGATTAGCTGAAACAGAAAAATATCCTCATGTTACTTTCTTTTTTAATGGAGGAGAAGAGACGGTTTACCCTGGTGAAACTAGGGTAATGATACCTTCACCAAAAATATCTACATATGATTTACAACCTGAAATGTCAGCAAAGAAAGTTGAGACTAAATTAATATCCTCCATAAAAAATAAAACTTATGATCTAATTGTAATTAATTTTGCAAATCCTGACATGGTTGGACATACAGGTGATTTAAAAGCAGCAATTAAAGCAGTGGAGACTGTTGATACAGCAATTGGAAATATAAAGGATACAATTATTAAATATGATGGACTCATGTTATTGACCGCAGACCATGGAAACTGTGAAGTTATGTTCGATGACATAGCTAACTTACCACATACTTCACATACATGTAATAAAGTTCCTTTAATGCTTATTTCTAAAAATAAGAATTATAAGTTAAAAGATGGAAGATTAGCAGATATTGCTCCAACAATTTTAGAACTCATTGATATCAAATCACCTGAAAACATGAGTGGTAAATCACTTTTAATAAAATAAAGTAATAATTAGATTTTTCTGTAGTTACTGTACTAAATATATTCTATATTAATACAGTAAGCTCTCAACTTGAATTAAGGCCTAATCAAATGATTAAAAAAATCTCTATATATAAGATAAACTTTTTTTTGGCATTTTTTTTGGTTTTTAATATATGCTTTATTAAGCAAAATGTTGCTAAAGCTGATAATCGTCAAGAAACTTATAAACAGCTAAATCTTTTTGGTGATGTGTTTCAAAGAGTACAAGAACAATACGTTGAAGAAGTAACTGATAAGAAACTTATAGAGTCTGCAATTTCAGGTATGCTTCAATCTCTTGATCCACACTCCTCTTATTTAAGTCCGGAATCATATAAAGATATGCAGGTAAAGACCAAAGGGAAATTTGGTGGCTTAGGAATCGAAATAACCATGGAAGATGGTGTGGTAAAAGTTGTCTCACCGATAGATGACACTCCTGCAGCTAACGTAGGCATGAAGTCAGGCGATTTAATTATTGGCATAAATGGAGAGTCAATTAGAGGACTTTCAATAAATGACGCTGTATCTCAACTTCGAGGGCCAGTTGGTAGCAAGGTTGTCATAACTGTTGTTCGTGATAAAAAAGATCCTTTTGAAATTGAAATAATTAGAGACGTTATAAAAATAAGATCTGTTAGACACAACATTATTAAAAATATAGGTTATGTACGTTTAACGACCTTTTCGGATACAACTACTTCTGGTCTAGAAAAATCCGTAGACGTAATTAAAAAAGAACTTGGAGAAAAATTTCAAGGACTAGTATTAGATTTAAGGAACAATCCAGGAGGTCTATTAAATCAATCAATTTCAGTTACTGACTCTTTCTTAAACCAGGGAGAAATAGTATCAACCCAAGGAAGAAAAGATAGTGATACTTCAAGAATTTTTGCAAAAAAAGGTGATATAATTGACGGCAAACCCATTATAGTTCTAATCAATAGTGGATCAGCATCTGCTAGCGAAATTGTAGCAGGAGCACTTAAAGATCATTCTAGAGCAATAATAGTTGGTACTCGTAGTTTTGGTAAAGGATCAGTTCAATCTATAATTCCTTTAGCAGGTAATGGGGCAATGAGACTTACAACTGCTAGATATTACACACCAAGTGGAATATCAATACAAGCCAAAGGTATTGAACCAGATATTATTGTAGAAGCTGGTATAACTGAATTGGCTAAAGAAACACCAGAAAATAGACGAGAAGAAAATTTAAGAGGAGCCTTGGACAAAAAAGAAAAAGATAAAAAAGATAGTGCTAATAAGCCAGAATTAACTCCAGTTGAAAAACTTTTACAAGATAATCAAATATCTAGAGCAGTTGACCTCATAAGAGGGATTAATTTATTTAGTAATAAAAAGAAATTAACTTCTACTGCCAAAATTATAAAAAAACCTTTGCATAATAAAGTTAGTAGTTTTAACAATTGAGTATAATTAATAACAACACTCCTCTTTTAGAAAGACCATACCGTTCTTGTGTAGGATTAATGGTTTTTAATAAAGACGGAAACGTATTTTGTGGACAAAGACTTGATAACAAAGCTGAAGCATGGCAATTACCCCAAGGAGGTATTGACAAAGGAGAATTGCCTATAGAGGCTGGATATAGGGAATTAAAAGAAGAGACCAGCATAACTAATATTGAGTTTATAAGTGAATATCCGGAGTGGTTGAATTATGATATTCCTTTGCCATTAGCAGACAATCTTTGGGAAGGAAAGTATAGAGGACAAACTCAAAGGTGGCTCTTATTTCATTTTATGGGTAAGGATAAAGAAATAGATATTAATACTAACTATCCTGAATTTAAAAACTGGATTTGGCTTAATCCAGAATTATTGCCTGAAAAAGCAATTTCATTTAAGAAAGATGTTTATAGAAAAATTAATGAAATATTTATCCCAATGATCAAAAACTTCAATGCCTCAAATTCTAATTAATTATGAAAAAAGAGATCAACTCAAATAATGAAAAGCTTGTTAATAAAGTTTTCAAAATATTAACAAAATTTAAAGAAGATCCTAATAAATTTGAAAATATATTTACTGAGCTTTTTGAAAAAGATTTTGAAGTACAGCTGAGTCAAATAAGTGAAGTTGAAAATGGATTATTAAAGGGTTTAATAATATCTGTAAAAGATTTATTTGATGTTAAGGGGTATCATACAAGAGGAGGAACTAAATTTTTAAAACCCGATATTTCTCTAAATGATGCAAAATGTATCTCCAACATTAGAAAAGCTGGTGGTTTGCTTCTTGGACATACAAATATGACTGAACTTGCCTACTCAGGTTTAGGAATAAATCCTCATTATGGAACTCCAAATAACCCTTTTTATCCTGGTTCTGTGCCAGGTGGATCGACATCTGGTGGAGCTGTGTCAGTTGCCCTAGATTTGTCTGACATTGCTATAGGAACTGATACTGGAGGTTCAACGAGAATACCAGCTGCTTTCACAGGAATTACGGGCTTTAAACCTACACAAGATAGTATTTCAAGAGATGGTGTCCTTACCCTCTCCGGTAGCCTAGATAGTGTTGGATTAATGGCAAGAAACGTTGAACTTTGTAAACTTGGCTATCATGCTATGAGAAAAAAAATTAATGCTAAACATGAAAAATTACAAAATAAAAATACAAAACTAATAATTCCTTCTAATTTTGGATTTGAAAATATAGACAATGAAATTGAAGTTGCTTTTGATTTAGCTAAGAAAAAAATTACTGAAAATGGATATGAAGTCATTGAAATGAATGTGCCAGTTTTAGATTTATATAAAAAAGTGCCAATATGGCAATTCGCGTCAGTAGAATGTGCAACAGAATATTTTTATTTATATGATCAAAAAAAACATTTAATTGATCCAAACGTATTAAGGCGAATAGAAAGAGCTAATGAAGTTATGGCTGTTGAATATAATTTATTACAAAAAATTAGAGCAGATTTAATCGAAGAGTTTAACAAATTTTTAAAAGATAGTATTTTATTTATGCCAACTGTAACAATAAAACCACCTTTAGTAGAAAAATGTAAAGATTGTGAATTCTATGATGAAGCAAATTTAATATCGTTAAGAAACACAACTTTAGCTAATTATATGAATGGTTGTAGTATTTCTATACCTTATTTTGAAAATGAAAAGCCTATTGGGATCATGTTAAACGCAACGACTCATCAAGATGATTATCTTTTGGGTATAAGCTCCGATATAGAAAAAGTATTACAGAAATAGATTAACCTATTTTATCTAAAACAGCCTTTATAAAAGAAGAATTTTTGATTGCAAGATCTGCAATATTTTGATCGTCATGATTTTCTTGAGACTGATAGGCTATAAGTTTTTCTTCTAGAACTTGTTTGTTTGCTTTATCAATCTTTTCAGCTCTTTCTGCTAATATTGTAACTTTAGTTTCATTGATTTCGGCTATTCCACCATCTATCATTATTTGTGATGAAATTTTGTTATCATTAAAAATATCAACCAAACCTCTATCCAGAGTGGATATAACTTTAGAATGTCTTGGAAGGGCTCCAATTTGACCATCTGATCCTGGAAGGACAACCATTTCAACAGGTTCAGATACAATTATAGCTGAGGGTGTTACTACTTCTAAATTAGTTGTTTCTGCCATTCATACCTCGTCTCACAACGTTCAAAAATTTAAGCAGCATCTTTAGCTAGTTTCTTGGCCTTTTCTATTGCTTCTTCAATAGTACCTACCATGTAAAATGCAGCTTCTGGTAAATCATCATACTCACCGTCTGCAATTCCCTTAAATCCCTTTATAGTATCTTCTAAAGGTACTAGAACACCTGGAGATCCTGTGAAAACCTCAGCAACATGGAATGGCTGAGATAAAAACCTTTGAATTTTTCTAGCTCTACTAACAACTAGTTTATCTTCTTCAGATAGTTCATCCATACCCAAAATCGCTATGATGTCTTGTAACGATTTATACTGTTGAAGAACTTCTTGAACTTTTCTAGCAACTTCATAATGCTCTTCACCAACAATCCTAGGGTCCAGCATTCTTGAAGTGGAGTCTAATGGATCAACTGCAGGATAAATTCCTATTTCTGCTATCTGTCTTGATAAAACAGTAGTAGCATCCAAATGAGCAAAAGATGTAGCAGGAGCAGGATCAGTTAAGTCATCTGCAGGAACATATATTGCTTGCACAGAAGTAATGGATCCTTTTGTTGTAGTCGTAATTCTTTCTTGAAGTGCCCCCATATCTGTAGCTAACGTTGGTTGATATCCTACAGCAGATGGTATTCTTCCTAGCAAAGCTGAAACCTCGGATCCAGCCTGAGTAAATCTAAAAATGTTATCTACGAAAAAGAGAACGTCTTGACCTTCTTGATCTCTAAAATATTCAGCTAACGTTAATCCTGTTAAAGCCACTCTTGCTCTAGCTCCAGGTGGTTCATTCATTTGACCATATACAAGTGCTGCTTTAGACCCTGTGCCATCTGGAACGATAACTCCTGATTCTACCATTTCATGGAAAAGATCATTACCTTCTCTAGTTCTTTCGCCAACACCTGCAAAAACAGAATATCCACCATGTGCTTTTGCTACGTTATTTATAAGCTCCATAATCAAAACTGTCTTACCAACACCAGCACCCCCAAAAAGTCCAATTTTACCACCTTTTGCATAAGGTGCTAAAAGGTCAACCACTTTTATTCCTGTTACTAAAATGTCAGCAGAAGTGGATTGATCAACATATTCTGGAGCATTTCTATGAATAGGTAATGTTGTTTTGGATTTTACAGGCTTACCATCATCTACTGGATCACCAATAACATTAAGAATTCTTCCTAATGTTTCTGGTCCAACAGGAACTGTAATTGGTGCACCTGTTTGAACTACGTCCATACCACGGACTAGACCATCAGTACTATCCATGGCTATGGTTCTTACTTCATTTTCACCTAGATGCTGCGCCACTTCTAAAATTAGTTTTTGTCCATTATTATCTACCTGAAGAGCATCTAATATTTGAGGAAGTTCTGTATCAAACTCAACATCAACAACAGCTCCAATAACTTGAGATATTTTGCCATTTTGTTTAGTAGACGGTTTTTTCGCCATAATGTTTCTCCATATTTATATTATAGGGCTTCTGCACCTGATATAATTTCAATTAATTCTTTGGTAATGACAGCTTGTCTTGTTCTATTATATTGTAGAGTTAGATTATCTATCATCTCTCCCGCATTCCTAGTGGCATTATCCATAGCAGTCATTCTAGCAGCTAGTTCACTTGCTGTACTTTCAATTTGAGAGCTATATAATTGTGTAGCTAAATTTCGAGGTAATAGATCATTCAGTATTTCTTCTTCACTTGGTTCAAATTCATATATTGAACTAGAATCATTTTCATCGATCTCATCATTTTTAATTTCTACTGGGATAAGAGATTTAAATGTAACTTCCTGAGTAATTGCAGAAACAAATTTATTAAATATTACTTTGCACACACCAAATTCATTATTTTCAAATAAATCAATTATTTTTTTTGCTAAAACTTCTGCATCTGTATAATTAGGTTTTGCCGAATTTCCATCTATTTTTTCAACAAACAACTCACCAAACTCTCTATTAAGTGCATCAGCAGATTTTTTTCCAACCATAAATAACTTTACATTGATACCATCATCTTTCAGTTTTTTAATTTCAGACCTAACTGTCCTTGTGATTGATCCATTAAAACCACCGCATAATCCTCTATCAGCTGAAAAAACAACTAATAAGTGAGTTTTAATATCTTCCTTACCACTTAGTAGATCTATAGAGCTTCCAATTGCTTTAGAAGAAATTTTGGATACAACACTATCCATAAGAGAAGTGTATGGTCTCGAGGCTAATGCTTGCTCTTGAGCCTTTCGTAATTTAGCAGCCGCAACCATCTTCATTGCTGATGTGATTTTTTGGGTAGACTTGACTGAACCAATTCTATTTTTAAGATCTTTTAAAGAAGGCATTAACCTTGTCCTTACTTATTGAAATTAACTAAGCAAAATTCTTTACTAATTCGTCTAGTGTGTCTTTAAGAGCCTTATCAGTATCATCTGAAATTGATTTATCTTTTCTTATTGATTCTAAAATATTAGAGCCCTTGGCATGTAGTGTTTGGATAAGTGACTGTTCAAACTCACCAATTTTTTGTGTTGGAATTTGATCTAAATATCCTTTGACTCCAGCAAAAATAACGGCTACCTGTTCTTCAACATCCATTGGAGAATATTGAGGTTGTTTAAGTAATTCAGTTAACCTTTCGCCTCTTGATAAAAGTTGCCTTGTTGAAGCATCCATATCAGAAGCAAATTGTGCGAAAGCAGCCATTTCTCGATATTGTGCTAAGTCTAGCTTTATAGTTCCAGCAACTTGTTTCATTGCTTTAATCTGAGCAGCAGATCCAACCCTAGAAACCGATAAACCTACATTAACGGCTGGCCTGATACCTTTATAAAAAAGTTCAGTTTCTAGAAAAATTTGACCATCTGTAATTGAAATAACATTGGTTGGAATGAATGCGGAAACGTCACCACCTTGTGTTTCGATTATTGGAAGAGCTGTTAGAGATCCAGATCCATTATCTCCATTTAATTTTGCAGCTCTTTCAAGCAAGCGAGAGTGAAGATAAAACACATCACCAGGATAGGCTTCTCTTCCTGGAGGTCTTCTCAGAAGGAGAGACATTTGTCTGTAGGCAACTGCTTGTTTAGATAAATCGTCATAAACAACAACTGCATGCATTCCATTATCTCTGAAAAATTCTCCCATAGCGGCAGCAGAATAAGGTGCAAGAAATTGCATAGGAGCTGGGTCAGATGCTGTAGCTGCTACAACAATCGAATATTCCAGCGCCCCTCTCTCTTCTAAAGTTTTAACAATTTGCGCTACTGTAGATCTTTTTTGTCCAACCGCTACATAAATACAAAACAGTTTTTTAGTATCGTCTTTACCAGCTTTATCATTAGTACTCTTTTGATTTAAAAAGGTATCTATAGCAATGGCTGTTTTACCAGTCTGCCTGTCTCCAATAATAAGCTCTCTTTGTCCTCTTCCCACTGGAATAAGTGAATCGATTGCCTTTAATCCAGTTTGCATAGGTTCGCTAACTGATTCTCTTGGCATAATACCTGGAGCTTTAGTCTCAACTCTTGATCTTTTAACGTTTTTAAGAGCGCCCTTTCCATCTATAGGATTACCAAGTGCATCAACAACTCTTCCTAAGAGACCTTTTCCTATAGGAACATCAACAATAGAACCTGTTCTTTTTACAACATCTCCCTCTCTAATTGTTTTATCGCTTCCAAATATAACTACACCGACATTATCTCTTTCTAAGTTCAAGGCCATACCAGCAATACCGCCAGGAAATTCTACCATTTCTCCAGCTTGGATCTGATCGAGACCGTAAACACGCGCAATTCCATCACCTACTGATAAAACTTTACCAACTTCTGTAACCTCAGCATCTGCGCCAAAATTTTCAATCTGATCTTTTAATATTGTTGATATTTCTGCTGCACGAATATCCATTAGTTTGTACCTCTCATAGCTATTTCAAGTCTATTTAGTTTAGTTTTTAAAGAGTTATCTATCATTTTTGAACCTATTTTGACAATAAGACCTCCAATCAAACTTTCATCAACGCTTGCTGACAATATTATTTTTTTAATACCTGTTGCTTCAGATATTGCTGTTACAACTTTTTTTTGTTGATTCTTGTCAAGTTTAAAAGAGGATATGACTTCTGCTTTAACCTCACCATTTATTCTAGATACTTCTGATAAAAAGTCATCTATTACTTCATTTATTAATATTAATCTTCCATTATTTGCCAAAGTTCCAAAAAATTTGATGGTTAATTTTTGAGCTTTAGCTTTATTTAATATTTTGATTATTGAATTTTGTTTGTCAGATTTAGATACAGCTGGGGACTTGATCAATTTAGACAAAGAATCACTTTCTCCAAGCAACTTTTTGAGGCTTGTAAAGTCATCAACTATTTTTGTTAAAAGTTTTTTTTCTTCAGCTAATTCATATATAGCTTTAGCATATCTACCTGATAAACCAGATGAAACGCTCATCTTAATACTTTCCTTTTACGTAAATAAAATAATATGGATTGCTACCACAGCATTCATATCATTGCAAGTAGCAAGGGTACCAAATTGAATTAATTTTACATAAAAGAAAATGGGTCAATATCTATAGTTAATTTAATATGGTTTGGTGTATTGATTTTTCTTGTCCAATTAAGAATTACATCTTGAATATTAACATTTTTATCAGATTTTATTAAAAATCTTCTTCTAAATCTCCCTCTCAAAAAATATATTGGTGCAGGAGCGGGTCCAAAAATCTTAACATTTTTAAAAAATGGGGCTGCTTTCAACAATTCTGTCGAAAAAGTTTCTAATTTTCTTTCTAATCTCGATGACAATATTATAGATGCCAACCTCCCATAAGGGGGCATATTAGCGTGTTTTCTTGACTTTAACTCTTTGTCAAAAAATTCGTTTCGATTATTTTTGACAATAGCATTAATAATTGGATTTTTACTATCATAAGTCTGAATTAGAACAACACCTTTGTCTTCATCTTTTTTTGAATGTCTACCTGATCTTCCAGATACTTGTTGTAAAACCTGAAAAGTTCTTTCTGATGCCCTTAAATCACCGCCAGATAATCCAACATCACTGTCAACAATACCAACCAATTTTAAATTTGGAAAATCATGCCCTTTAGCAATCATTTGTGTTCCTATAACAATATCAACTTTGTTATTTTTTATTTTTTCAACAGTTTGATTAAGTATTTTATGATTATTCATAGTATCACTTGATAAAACTATTAATCTTGCCATAGGAAAAGTTTCTTTAATTTCTTCTTCGATACGCTCAACTCCAGGACCACAAGCTTTTATTTGGCCTTGAACACCACATTTCTTACAAAAATTTTCAAATATTCTTGAATATCCACAATGGTGACAAATTAATATATTTTTAGATCTGTGTTCAACTAGCCAGGTGTCACAATTAATACACTTAATTTTATCTCCACATGAATTGCAAATTGATAAGGGCGCATAACCCCTTCTGTTTAAAAATAATAAACTTTGTTCTTTATTATTTAGTTTACTTTCTATTTCACCTACAAGAAGAGGAGATAGCCATCTTCCTTTATCTGGTGGATGGGCAATTAAATCAATTAGTTTAATGTTAGGTAAAGTTGCCCCTGTCGCTCTTTTTGGCAAAGTTAAATGAATATATTTACCACTTTTTGCATTCTGAAATGTTTCTAATGATGGTGTTGCAGAGGCTAAAACTATTGGAGCTAAAGATATTGAAGACTTGTAGATAGCCATATCTCTAGCATTATACCTCACATTTTCTTCTTGTTTAAAAGCTTGCTCATGTTCTTCATCAACGACAATTAAACCTAAATTTGATATAGGAATCATTAGCGCTGATCTTGCTCCTACAACAACTCCAGCTGTACCGTTTAATGCAGACAGCCAAATTTTTTTCTTTTTTTTCTTTGTTATTTCAGAATTCCAAACTAATGGCGCAAAAGAAAATTTTTGAAAAAACCTTTTTTCCCAGTCTGGTGTCAAAACTATTTCTGGGAGTAAAATTAATGACTGCCTTCCTTGATCTAAACATGTCCTTACTG
>CACBVW010000018.1 GCA_902542765.1 uncultured SAR116 cluster alpha proteobacterium
GGAGAAGTAATAGCTTCTATTGGAGATAATATCATTTTCAAAACCAAACCTTTAAAAACACAATACCAACTTGATAAAAAATTCATTAATTCAATTGAAGATTTTGGAATTGGCTCAAAATCATAAACTTGAAGAATTGTTTTCAATTTTGTTTCAGGTATAGTTTTAGTCCCATCACCAATGATTATACCTACTATTTTTCTTTTTCCAAAAGGAACTAAAACGATTTGACCAATACTTAAATTGGTATTTTTATCTTCTAAAACGTAGTCAAATGGTTCGTTGAAAGGCCCAGCAACTAAGACAGACACTTCTTTTGAGTTTACATTTTTCATTTACTATCTTTATCAAATAAGTTTAAAGCTAAATATAGTTATAATTTTTAAATAGTGTATTATAAATTATAATTAACAAAATGTTTAAACTTCAAGAAAGTTAAAAGGATAAGTGATGCAATTATTTATAGACACTGCTGAAATTGAGGAAATTAAATCGTTAAATATTACTGGGTTAATTGATGGTGTTACTACTAACCCGTCTTTAATAGCTAAATCTGGAAGAAATATAATTAGTACTATTGAAGAAATTTGTAATGAAGTGTCAGGACCAGTAAGTGCAGAAGTCACCGCAATAGATTTTGATAACATGATACTAGAAGGTAAAAAACTTTCTTCAATAGCTCAAAATGTTGCAATTAAAGTTCCTTTAACATTTGACGGTTTAAGAGCGTGCAAAGCATTTTCTGACGATGGTATTATGGTTAATGTCACTTTATGTTTTAGTGCGGCTCAAGCCCTATTAGCTGCAAAAGCAGGTGCGACTTTTATATCTCCTTTTATAGGAAGATTAGATGACATTGGTGCTGATGGCATGAATTTAATCTCTGAAATTACTGAGATCTACGACATCCATGGATTTGATACTAAAGTTCTAGCTGCCTCAATAAGAAGTGTTCAAGACATTGTAGATTCTGCTAAATTAGGTGCAGACGTTGCTACAGTACCACCAAAATTTTTAAAATCTATGTATAACCATCCTCTAACTGATAAAGGTTTATCGGATTTTCTATCCGATTGGAAAAAAACAGGACAATCAATTTTGTAATATATGTGGAAGAATTGAACAAAAATACTATTGCTAAAAATAAAAATAATACGATTTTGTCCTGGATAAAATATCTAGAAACAATTCGTGGTTACGGGGAACATACCTTAAATGCATATAATAGAGACGTGTTAGAATTTTCAAATTTTTGTACCGACAAAAATTATGAATTTTTGTCACCAGATAAATATATTTTTAGAGAATTTTTGTCAGTTTTATCTGAAAGACAATTATCTAGACCAACAGTCGCTAGAAAAGTATCTAGTTTAAAAAATTTTTACAAATTCCTTATACGAGATAAAATTATTTCTTCACTCGATATGTCTATTTTTAAAAGCCCAAAACTTAAAAGATCATTTCCAAAGTCCATAGAGTCAAATCTAGTTGCACAGGCTTTAGAATCGATTATGAATAATGGGCCTGATCACTGGATTAATTTACGTGACAGGGCAGTTTTACTTCTACTGTATGGCTCAGGTCTAAGAATAAGTGAGGCGTTATCGTTAAAAAGAAAAGATGCACCCAATGGGGAGTGGTTAAGAGTAAAAGGTAAAGGTAACAAATATCGAGATGTACCTCTTTTACCAATTATTTGTGAAGGAGTCAGAGAATATATAGATAATTGTCCATTTGTTACTAATGGGGATGAGCCGCTTTTTTTGGGAAAACGAGGAGGAGAATTATCTCCAAGGATTATTCAAAGAAGAGTAGAAAATCTGAGGTATGAATTGGGCTTACCATCCCATACTACTCCTCATGCTTTACGGCATGCATTTGCCACTCATTTATTATCTGGTGGCGCAGATTTAAGAGCTATACAACAATTGCTAGGCCACTCCAGCCTTTCAACCACCCAAAGATATACAGATGTAAACGAAGCAGAACTTTTGAGATTACATAAAGCTATACATCCACGCTCATAAAAAAAGGCGATTTAACATAACAAATCGCCTTTTTGAAAAATCATTATCTATCTGATTATAACAAATCAAACCTGTCCATATTCATAACCTTATTCCAAGCTGCAATAAAGTCATTAATGAACTTCTTATGAGAGTCACTACATGCATATACTTCAGAAATAGCTCTTAGTTGAGAGTTTGAACCAAAAGCTAAATCCACGCGAGTAGCAGTATTGACTTTCTCTGAAGTGGATCTGCTTACACCTTGATAAGTATTGCTGTTTATTGGTTTCCACTCAATACCCATATCAAGAAGTTTTACAAAATAATCATTAGATAATTTACTTGTATCTTTTGAGAAAACGCCATGACCATCAGCACTAATACCAAGAGATCTTAGTCCACCAATAAGAACAGTCATTTCTGGTGCGGTTAAACCCATTATCTGAGCTTTATCGAGCAACATTTCTTCAGGACTAATACCATAGTCTTCTTTCTGATAATTTCTAAATCCATCAACAACTGGCTCAAGAACCGCAAATGAGTCAACATCTGTTTTTTCCTGGGTAGCATCTCCTCTTCCTGGTGTGAAATCTAGGCTTTGTCCTGATGCTTTTTCAATTCCGACATTTCCAGCAAGAACAATTACATCAGCAATAGATGCACCAGTTTTTTCAGATATTGATGTATATACATCTAGAACTTTGGATAGTTCGTTTGGTTTATTTACCTCCCAACTTCTTTGAGGTTCCAGACGAATACGAGCACCATTAGCACCGCCACGCATATCTGTCCCTCTAAAAGTAGAAGCACTTGCCCATGCTGTCTCAACCATTTGCTTTGTAGACAAACCACTATCTGAAATTAGAGATTTTACTGCGCTAATATCATAGCTTTTGTTCCCAGCAGGAACTGGGTCTTGCCAGATCAACTCTTCTTCGGGAACTTCAGGTCCAAGATAACGAGTTTTTGGTCCCATATCACGATGAAGTAATTTGAACCATGCTCTAGCAAATGCATCCTGGAATTGA
Source organism: uncultured SAR116 cluster alpha proteobacterium (assembly GCA_902542765.1). Taxonomy (GTDB): domain Bacteria; phylum Pseudomonadota; class Alphaproteobacteria; order Puniceispirillales; family Marisalimonadaceae; genus Marisalimonas. Next base: position 3,038 of record CACBVW010000018.1, read on the forward strand.
TCTGGATTTTCATGAAATCTCTTTGAAATAACTTTGTAAGCAGGATCTTCCCTCATGGCCATGTCAGCAGTTGTCATCATTGTTGTAACTTTTTTTGACCCATTATGAGCATCTGGCGCCATGTCTTCTTCCTTAGGATTTATTGGATGCCATTGAAAGGCTCCTGCAGGACTTTTTACTAATTCCCACTCATATCCAAATAAGAGGTCAAAATAACCATTATCCCATTTTGTAGGATTAGCAGTCCAAGCACCTTCAATTCCACTTGTTATAGTGTCGTTACCAAATCCTGTGCCATAAGAGTTCTGCCACCCAAAACCCATTTGTTCTATTGGTGCACCTTCTGGCTCAGCACCAACATACTTATCTGGATCAGATGCGCCATGTGCTTTTCCAAATGTATGACCACCAGCAGTAAGAGCAACTGTTTCTTCGTCATTCATTGCCATTCTTGCAAATGTCTCACGAATATCCTTTGCACTTGCTAAAGGATCAGGATTTCCATCTGGACCTTGAGGATTAACATAAATTAATCCCATCTGAACCGCACCAAGAGGCATTTCTAATTCACGATCGCCTGTATATCTTTTGTTTTCTAACCATTCGTTTTCTTGTCCCCAGTAAATATCCTCGGGTGGAGACCAGATATCTGCTCGTCCTCCACTAAAACCAAATGTTTTTCCGCCCATAGATTCAATGGCAACATTTCCAGTTAAAATAAAAAGATCAGCCCAACTAATTTTGTTTCCATATTTTTGCTTGATTGGCCACAATAACCTTCTTGCCTTATCAAGATTACCATTGTCAGGCCAGCTATTTAGTGGGGCAAATCTTTGGTCACCAGTTCCCCCGCCTCCACGGCCGTCACTGGTTCTGTATGTTCCAGCGGCATGCCATGTCATTCTAATAAAGAAAGGACCATAATGACCATAATCAGCCGGCCACCATTCCTGAGAGTCTGTCATCAAATCATGTAAATCTTTTTTTAAAGCCTGATAATCAAGTTTTTTGAATTCTTCTCTGTAATCAAAATCCAAACTCATTGGATTTGATCTCTTATCGTTTTGATGAAGTATACTTAGGTTAAGTTGGTTAGGCCACCAGTCACGATTAGTTGTGCTTACACCACTGTTTGTTGTGACTGAACCGTGCATTACTGGACATTTACCGATATCATCCATTAGGAATCCTTTCTGAAATCTTATTAAATTGTATATATTTAAAAATATGAAGTGAGCTTATTTATGTCAAGTAGTTTAGAACGATTTTAAAGTAAAAAAATCAAATTTGCTTCTTAATTTTTATTAATACCTCAACACCGTTATTAAGATAACCTTGAGGAATTTTTGGAAGCTTGTGTAAGTTAACTTCATCATTTTCAATATCAATTAATTCACCCGTTTCTTCATCTAAAAAATGATGGTGCTGATTTATGTTTGTGTCAAAAATAGCTGTGTCTTTGGAAGATTCAACTTGTTTAATAAGACCACAATTTCTAAATTTTTTAAGGCAATTATAAATTGTAGCTATAGACATTGAATTACCCGAAGAATTTATTTCGTTCTGTAGATTTTCAGCAGTAAAATGTCTATTAATACCATCTAAAAGGATGTCTGCAATTATCATTCTCTGTTTGGTAGGTCTTAGACCAACTTTCCTTAATTTTTCTTTATTATCCATGATATAATTATTACACTAATTGATAGTAATTCTCAATAAACAATTAATTTATTGTATTGTTGAGCCTTTTTGTTCATTCAAGCTTTACGTAAGTCAAATAAAATGTGATCTTCTTCATATTAAGAGGAGAAAATATGTCAAGGCCATGTGATCTAGATGCTATAGAAGCAAGAAAGTTAATTGGAAACAAAAAACTTTCACCATTAGAACTAACAAAGAGTTGTATTGAGCAAATAGAAAAATTAAACCCTTCTATAAATGCAGTTGTAGCAATTAATAATGCAGATGTTCTAAAACAGGCAAAAAAAGCTGAAGATGATGTAATGTCTGGATCAGAACTAGGTTTACTTCATGGTTTACCCGTTGGCATAAAAGATTTAAATATTGTCAAAAATCTCCGCTCAACATCTGGGTCTAAAATCTATGAAAATAGAATTCCTGAAAGTGATGACACTATAGTTGAGGATATAAGAAGCGAAGGTGCAATAATTTTTTGTAAGACAAACACACCAGAATTTGGTGCAGGTGGTAATACAAAAAATTTTGTTTATGGTGCTACTTCTAATCCATTTGATCTAACAAAAACTCCTGCAGGTTCTTCAGGTGGAAGCGCTGCAGCTTTAGCCTGTAACATGATGCCATTGGCTAATGGTAGTGATTATGGAGGAAGCCTTAGGACCCCTGCTGGGTTTTGTGGTGTTAATGGTTTCAGACCTTCTCCGGGTTTGGTGCCAGCAACTGAAGCTGCTGTAGGTTTGAACCCTTTTTCAGTTCAAGGCCCAATGGGCAGAAGTGTGTCGGACACTTATTTACTATTACAAGCTCAAGCAAATTTAAACAGAATAGATCCGTTCTCAAGTTTTGACAGTATTTCAATGCCTCAAGAATTGATTGGGGCAGACCTGTCAAATATAAAAATGGCATACTCGGCTGATCTTGGATGTGCTCCAGTAGACAATAAAATTAAATCAATTTTTCTTGATAAGGTAACTACTTTTAAAAGTAATTTTCGAAAGTCAGAGCAAGCTGAACCAGATTTTTTAGATGTGCATAATTGCTTTGAGGTCATACGAGGATTTAACTATGTTGCATCACATAAAGAAAGATTTGATAATTCAAAAGATTTGTTGGGGCCAAATGTAATTGATAATGTTGAAAGAGGATTAAAGTACTCTCTTTCAGATGTATCATGGGCTCATGTGATGCAAACAAAAATTTACAGAAACTTTCGTAATTTTTTTAATGAATATGATGTTCTGATTTGTCCTGCTGCATCAGTTTCTCCATATCCGCATGAACAATTATTTGTTGATGAAATTAATGGAGAGAAAATGCCAACTTATATGAGGTGGTTATCACTTAGCTATGCAACCACAATGGCAATCCCTTGTGTTTGGGCATTGCCATGTGGATTAGATCATCAACAAATGCCCTTTGGAATTCAATTAATTGCGCCAGCTGGAAAAGATATAGATTTATCTGAAATTGCAAAAAGTTTGGAGTCAATTTTAATTAAAAATGAAGCTACTAAAAGACCAGTTCCACAAATAATTTAAGGTTTAAAAATGATTGAGACAAGATTAGATAAAAATTTCAAAATTAAAGGTTTTTTTGATAAGGAAACATCCACTATCAGTTATGTCATTTATGACATGACCTCAAAAAAATGCGCTGTAATAGATAGTGTTTTAGATTTTGATTTTTCATCAGGTACAATAGATTATCATAATGCAGAAAAAATTATTTCTTTTATTGAAAAGACGAAACTAGATCTTGAGTGGCTTATCGAAACACACGTTCACGCAGATCACTTGTCAGCATCTCCCTATATCCAGAAAAAACTAGGTGGGAAAATTGGTATATCTGAAAAAATCTCCGATATACAAAATATTTTTGGTAAAACATTTAATGCTGGGACTGAATTTCAAAGGGATGGTAGTCAGTTTGATAGATTATTTAAAGATAATGATGAATACAAAATTGGAAGTATAAAATGTAAAGTAATCAATACTCCAGGACATACACCAGCTTGTACCGCACATGTGATTGGAAATTCTATTTTTGTAGGAGACACCTTATTTATGCCAGATCTTGGTAGTGCTAGAGCTGATTTTCCTGGTGGGGACGCTCGTGAACTTTATAGATCGATTCAAAAAATTTTGAGCTATCCAGACGATACCTTAATTTTTGTTTGCCATGATTATCCACCGACTTCACGAAAAGTAGAGTGGGTTACAACGGTGGGTGAGCAGAAAAAAAAGAATATTCATGTAAAGACTTCAATTGGAGAAGATGAGTTTGTTAAAGTAAGAGAGGCAAGAGACAAAACATTAAATATGCCTAAACTCATAATACCATCAATTCAAGTAAATATGAGAGCTGGTAATCTACCGCCCGCAGAGGACAGTGGAGATGTCTTTATCAAGGTGCCAATTAATAGCATGAAAAATTTAGTCTAATTCTTTTAAAACAGATTGAACAATTTCAAAAATTTTGTCTATATCATGATTTTCTGCAATTAAAGGAGGAGAGAATGCAAGTGTATCTCCTGTCACTCTTAGCATTAAACCCTTATGCCAAGCTTTTTTCATAGCTTCATATCCTCTAGCGCCTACAACTCCTGGCCTTGGAGCAACTTCAATTGCAGCTACTAAACCTAAATTTCTTATATCAATTACATTTTTATCATTTTTAAGCTGGTGAACGATATTCTCTAAATATTTAGCTGTTTTACCAGCCTTATTGAACAAGTCCTCATCTCTGTAAATATCTAGTGTAGCAAGACCAGCGGCAGATGCAATAGGATGTCCTGAATATGTATATCCATGAAAAAGTTCTATGGGCATATCTGCTTCGTCCATCATGGTATCATAAATCTCCTTAGACACTACAGCAGCACCCATAGGAATAATTCCATTAGTGATTGCCTTCGCACAAGAAATGATATCAGGAGTAACTCCAAAATACTCAGAAGCTGTTGCTTTTCCAAGGCGCCCAAAACCAGTTATAACTTCATCAAAAATTAATAAAATGTCGTGTTTATCACATATTTCTCTTAGTCTTTTTAAATAATTTTTTGGAGGCGGTAAAACTCCAGTAGAGCCTGCTACAGGCTCTACAATTACAGAAGCAATATTGGATGCATCATGAAGTGCAATAATGTCTTCTAATGTATCTGCCAAATAGTCACCATGTTCAGGTGAACCTTTAGAAAATCTATTCTTTTCTGGAAGAAATGTATGGGATATATGATCTACACCCGTTAACAATGATCCAAAATATTGTCTGTTTCTTGGCATTCCACCAACTGAAATTCCACCAAATCCTACACCATGGTAGCCTCTTTCACGACCAATTAATCTTGTCTTAGTTCCTTTACCTCTAGCACGATGATAAGCTAAAGCTATTTTAAGAGTACTATCAACAGCTTCAGAACCAGAATTTGTAAAAAAAACATGGTCTAAACCTTTTGGAAATATATCAGAGACACGACTTGCAAGTTCAAAAGATTTTGGATGACCATATTGAAAACTTGGAGCAAAATCCAAAGTTGCTGCTTGCTCAGAAATAGCAGATGTTATTTCTGGTCTATTATGTCCTGCATTAACACACCATAATCCGGCTGCACTATCTAAAATATCTTGCCCAGTTTCACTTTTGTAATACATACCATCAGCAGCAACAACCATTCTGGGATCTTTCTTGAAATCCCTATTAGCCGTAAATGGCATCCAGTAAGATTCTAAATTATTTAATCTTTTCATTATAAATCTCCGAGAGCTAGTTTTTTAAACTCACTATTTAACTACTTTGACAACATGTATTAATAACGTCAAGTTAATGATTTTTTAATTAGAAAAATTGATCATTAATATCTCCAAGACTTGGAGCAGAGGCTCTTTTTTGGTCTTTTCTAAATTGCATATCTATAGGTATAGGAAGAGCAGGAATTTCCTCACCTAAATTATTTATGATTTTGTTTTCAAAAATCTTTCTAACTTTAAAGTGGTTGTCATTGATTGCTTCTTTAATTGATTTAACAATTGAGCAGCAACAATCTGCTTTGTTAAATACATCAAGCCAGTAATTTTTTTCTTTTTGTCCAATAATTTTTCTAATTTCTTGAATAACCTTTTCTTGATCATTCTGTGTTTTAATAAATTTTTTTGGGAGTTCTATTGCCTCACAAAACTTATTCCAAAATCTATCCTCTAAAGGCGCTGCAGCTACATAATTTCCATCACTTGTTTTGTAGATATTATATCTAGGAGAACCTCCTGATAAAACTCCATCACTATTGCCTGGCCATTTATTATGGGCAAAGCCAGAACCTAAACCCCAAAACATAAAAGGAAAAAGATTTTCTGTCATAGATAGATCTATATATGAGCCTTCTTTTTTTAAGTCCCTTTTTCTTAATGCTAACAAGATATTAATTACAGCCGGATAAGATCCACCTGCTATGTCAGCTACAAGCGCTGGTGGAACAACGGTATCATTTTCTTGACCCATGCTTATACTCAGAAGACCTGCATTTCCAATGTAGTTTAGATCATGGCCAGCTACCTGACTTTTTGGGCCATATTGACCATAACCTGTGATAGAGACGTAAATTACATCTTGGTTAATTTTTTTTACACTTTCATAATCTAATCCGAGTCTTTTCATTACGCCAGGCCTGAATTGTTCAATTATAATGTCAGCTTCTTTTAAAATTGGTATCAAGATTTTAAGATTTTTAGGATCTTTTAAATCAAGTGATAAACTTTTTTTACCTCTATTAAGCAAAGAAAAAGATACACTTTGTTCACCCCATTGAGGATTAGACAATCTTATTTCATCACCAACACCAGGTTTTTCAATCTTAATTACCTCTGCTCCTGTTTCTGATAAGAACAAGCTTGCAAGTGGTCCAGGTAAGAGAGTTGAAAAATCTATTACTTTTATGCCCTCTAAGGATCCTTTTAATACTTCTTTCATATTGAATTCCTAAAATTTAATTTATACCAAACCTCTTTGACTTAAATTTTTAATCATTGAAGATATGCCAAACTCCCACTGTGGACAAGCTGTGGATAAATTTACATAATTTATTAATTTGCCCAAATTAGGCTCTGAAATAGTTACCTTATCACCAATTTTATGAGTAAATCCCTCACCTACGACGTCTCTATCTTCAGTTGGGGCAAATAAGGTTCCTAAAAATAACATAAAACCATCTGGATATTGATGATGTCTTCCAATTGTTTGATTTACCAAATCTTCTGGATCCCTGCTTATTTCTGACATGGAGCTTGAACCATTTAATATATATCCTTCTTCGCCTTCAACTTTTAATGTAATATGAGCTGATTTCATATCATCTAGTGAATAAGTATCATCAAAAATTCTTATAAAGGGTCCAATTGAACAAGAGGCGTTATTGTCTTTAGCTTTGCCCAAAAGAAGAGCCGAACGCCCTTCAACATCTCTTAAGTTAACATCGTTACCAAGAGTAGCTCCTTTGATTATGCCTTTGCTGTTAACCGCTAAAACGATTTCTGGTTCAGGATTATTCCAATTTGAAATGGGATTTAGGCCTACTTCTGATCCAAAACCAACTGATGATAAAGTCTGAGCTTTAGTAAAAACTTCAGCATCTTTACCAATTCCAACCTCTAAGTATTGTGACCATAAACCTTCTTTAATAAGTGCATTTTTAACTTCAATAGCTTTTTCTGACCCAGGAATAATATTTTGCAGACTGTCACCAATCAATCCACCAATATGATTTCTAAGACTTTCTGCTTTTTTAGGATCACCTGCTGCTCTTTCTTCAATTACTCTTTCAACCATTGATTTAGCAAATGTTACACCGCATGCTTTAATTGCTTGAAAATCACAGGGAGCAAGTAGGTGATATTCTGAATTTTTTTTAAAGCTTAATTCAAACAATTCTTCAACTGAAATTAATTTTATACCTTGAACGTTATTTAAATATTTTTTTATATCTTCTAATTCAAGCAAATCTCTTACAGTAGGGATCTCTTTAGATGTAATGTCATATACATTTCCATCTTTTATTCTAATTAAACATGGTCCATTTTTCGAATTGTCCCATATTCGTCCAATAAAACATCCCTTTGAGTAATCCATTCATCTCTCCTTAAAAAACTACTGATGATAATATAAATGAAAATTTGAATATTTAAATTTAATTATATAGTGTTTAATTTTATTTACTTTTAAGAGGTGTTGTAATGAGTGCTTTTTTTGAATTAAGAATTTATCAAATTGCTCCTGGAAAAATGAATGAATGGGTTTCGTTTATGGAGAAAACTATAATGCCTTTTCAAGTAGAAAAAGGTATGGTTATACATGGCAGTTTTGTAATGGATAGTTCAGACCAATTTGCTTTAGAGAATGGTGAACGTGTAATGAATTCTGAACAAAAAGGAAATACATATGTCTGGATTAGAAGATTTGAAAATCAAGATGAAAAAGTAAAACTTTACAAGGCTGTTTATGAAAGCAAAGAATGGTTAGAAAATATTGCTCCAACAGTCGCAAAACTTGTAGATAGAAATTCTATACTTGTTCAGAACTTAAGCTCCACTCCATTATCTGTAATGAAATAAAAAGGATAAATTTTTGATACAATTATATGGTAGAAGGAATTCTATAAACGTTCAAAAGGTCTCATGGGCTCTTTGCGAATTAAATCTTGAGTTTAAATGGCATGATGAACATGGAAAGTTTGGAAAAGTTGACGTAGAAAATTATGAAAAAATAAATCCTCAACTTATTGTCCCAACTTTAGATCACAATGGTTCAATAATTAAGCAATCAAACGCGATTGTGAGATACTTATATAGAAAATATACAGATGTATATGAAATTTCTAAAGACGAAGATATTGCAATTGCTGAGTCATGGATGGAATTTCAAACAACTGATTTGCAACTAAATATGACGCCGATATTTTGGGGATTAGTTAGAAATCCATCAGAAGATCGTGATCAAG
>CACBVW010000019.1 GCA_902542765.1 uncultured SAR116 cluster alpha proteobacterium
GGAATGAACTCTATAATGTTCATAAATCATAATTAAAATACTTCTTAACAAGCCTGACAAAGGTAAACCTATTACAGAAGTCATAAAAGCCATGCTAAATTGTTGGGTTAATTTAGAAATAGTCTGATTGATTGTATCAATATCTAATTTAGATGATGATAACTCACCGATGCCGAGGCTAATTCCAAGAAGAGTGTAAGTCAATGCTAAGGTTGAAATCAAATTAGATACTTGCAAACCTGTTTCAAACCAAAACTTTCTTCTTCTACTTTCACAATTATTAATATTTATAATACTTATTATAGCTATTAAAGTTAGGAAAGTTGTTATAATTAAAAAGCTATATCCTAATGTCGACACCAACCATTCAAATATGAAAGAAGGGTTAGTATTTGAATAACCTACATATAAAAATAGTATTAAAACTATACCACCTAAAAATATACTTATGGCTTGAGAAGATTGGTTAAAGCCAATTAATAAATAATTAATCATCTTCTAGAGACCCTAGTACTCATTATATTATCTGTTGTTAAACCCATTTTTTCAAACCATGTAATTGATAATGGTTTATTTCTTTCAAATGAGTTATGAACCAAGAAAGTTAAATCAAAATCTTCAAAAGCCCTTATTGTATGGGTATCTGGATTTTTGTTTATTTGTTTATTATTTATTGTCATTCTTTCTAAATCTAATAATTTCATTTTTGATTTTTCTAATTTTTTCTTTCTTTCTGCTATTGAAATTGTCTTATCTAAAATGAGATTTAATATCTTTGCTCTTTCTCTTTCAAGAGGCCCAATTGGACTTGCATTAGCATATGAGGAAACAACAAATGAAATTAATAAAGTTATTTTAGCTATTGATTTATACATTTTTTTTCCTTTCTTATAATTTTGTAAACATATCAATTACGTTTTCTGGATCATTATAATTTTCACCTGAGGTAAAAGTTCCATCTAAATTTTGTTTTATACCAGAGACGTTCTCCGCCAAATTCATGGCATCTAGAACCACAATTTTGGCCATATAACTCATCATCTGCTCTTTCATTTCTAAAACAGCAATTTCCGTTTCGATGTTGTATATATAATTGGCAATCGTATCTAATTTGTTATCAGAGTTATTTGAAAGTACACTCTTTTCATTCATTGGGTGATTGTTTATCGCTATTTTAAGTTTTTCTATTGCATTTTTGTTGGTTTCATATTGCTTAAAATATTTACTTTTTTCGTTAATATTTAGAGATGTTTTCTCTATAATTTTAAAATCAAGTCTCTGCGCCCTTTCTAGAGCTTTACTTTTATTATTCAAAAAAGCACTTTGATTTGTCTTATTTTTATTATTGTATTTGATATTATTTTTTATTTTTTCAAAGAAGGCTTTTTTAGTCTCAAGTTTCTGTTTCTTCATGATGATTAGATTATTCATGTCCTTAATATAATCTCGTTTATTAAGAATTATCTGGTGTTTGATTTCTAAAGTTTCATCTTTTGAAGCGTTTGGTAAAAAAGAATTAAGTTCATTGATTTTATTAATTTTACTTTTTATCTTATTATCTGTGTCTCTCAAATTTAAGGCTAATACAGAAGTTTTAAAATCATTATTTAAAACTTTATTCAAATGCTGGGGTGGCAAAACAAACATTTTCTCAACAATTTGAGGTTTCCAGTCCCCTCCACTTACATTAGCTAATGCTGGAAATGATCCAAATAAAGCTGGGGTGAATATCAAAAGTAATTTTATAGTATCATTTTTCATTTTTAGTTCCTCTTAGTTTTTAGACCAATAATTAATACGTTTTAACTCAGATCTAATAACTCGATTATTATTTGTGAGAGCAAATTTTCCTGAAATTGTAGGATCACTATGATTTAGGATTGTCTCAATATTCTCAATAAAACTTGAGCCATCTTTATAAATTAAATCTTTTTCAAAAGTATTTTTGTAATCTTTAAGATTTAATGATGCCTGAATTAGATTACCTGCCTTGATATAGTTTTGAATACTAAGTGCAATGTTCTGCATCCTTTCAACTTCGTTGATCATGTATGGACTGCCTTTAATCAGCAAGTCACAATCACTTAAAATTTTGGCACTTTTATTATATAAACTATCTGCTTCTTCATTCTTAGTAGCAGCAATCCTGTCAAAATTTCTTCCATCTTCAATGCAACTAGTATAGTTTCTTATATCATTACTAAGTTTTATATCTTCTAATTTTGTTTCTATAGAAGCGCTCTGATGATTGTCGATAATATTACAACTTATGAGAGATAAACTTGTAATACCTACCAATATAAATTTTTTATAAATATTTTTCATATTTCATTTCCTATCCTGATTAGTTTAAATAGATAATGTCGTGCACAGAGTATGGCGTAGAAGATTGAATATTGATTATTCCTCTTTTTGTCCTAACTCTAAGATTATAATGAGAAAAGTGATTAACTCTTTTATTTCTATAGAAGGTCTTCTCTTGACATGTCTCTGAGGAATAATTTGATGAGTTATCAATTGCCATCATTGAACCAAATAAAGCACCAATAGTGCCTGCTCCATGAACATCGCTTAATTTATTGCCGATAACACTGCCTATTAATCCTCCAACTGCCATGTTGGCAAAGTTATTGGGATTTCTATGTCTGAATTTTTCACATATAACCCTTGTATATGGCTCTTGGTAATTAGATGTCATATTTACTGGATTTACGCCAATAACAACACCCCATCTACCTTTAAATTGTCCAGCAAGGGATAAACTTGCGTTAGAAAATATGATTGTTAAAGTAATAATTATTATTTTTTTCATTGTTAATCTCTTTATAAGTTTTAAGTAATCTTGTTATGGAAATTTTTGTAAGATTTTTGTTTGATTTAAAAATTATGAATAAATTTTTTTATTTTTTATTATTAATTTTTTTATGTTTTCAAACGAGTATTGCTCAAGCTAATGAAGGTAATAAAAAAATTGAGAGCTTTTCAAAATCCAAAAATTTTTTAAAGAAGATCCATCAAGAAAGTCCGGTAACTTTCTATTGCCAATGTAATTATGATTATAATAAACCAAATTGGGAAAGCTGTGGTTTTCGTCCTAGAAAAGATAAAAAAAGGGCTACTAGAATTGAATGGGAACATATCTTACCAGCATCACATTTTGGTATAAAATTTGATACCTGGAAAAATGGACACCCTGATTGTGTTAACAATAAAGGAAAAAAGTTTAAAGGTAGAAAATGTACTGAAAAGGTTCATAAATTATATAGATATATGCAAGCTGACCTATACAACCTTCAACCAGCTATTGGCGAAGTTAATGGCTTAAGGAGTAATTACCAAATTGGAGAGATCGAAGGAGAGGTTAGAGAATTTGGTAAATGTGATATAGAGATAAAAAATAAAAAAGTTGAACCTGCTCCTAAAATACGTGGTGATATAGCAAGAACATATTTGTATATGAAAAATGTTTATCCAAAATATGTAATTTTTAACCAAAATTTAAAAATTCTCATTAAAAAATGGGATGAAACGGACCCAGTTGATGAATGGGAATGCTTGAGAGCAGAGAAAATTAAAAAAATTCAAGGCAATGTAAATCAAATTTTAAATAAAAGATGCCAAAATCAAGATAAGTTAAATGTTAGTAATTCAAATCCTAGAGAAATCCAGAATACAACAATAATTTATAAAAATAATATTAAGTTAGACGATTTAACAAACCAAAATAATGTTATTAGACAGAATTCATATACCAGTAATAAAGGATCATTTAAAGGAAAAGGATCTAATGATGCGTTAAAATAAAAATTACCCTTTTATTTAAAAGTGGGTAGTTACTGAAAAAGCTTCAGTCAAGAGTTATGAAAAGATATAAATCAATTCAATTACCAGTTGTTGATAAATTCACTAGAATGTTGAAATTTACTTGTTGGTACTGCCTCACCTCTTGGTATAGGAGCTATTGGATTAAGTTTATAATCATCAACACCTCTTACTAATTGTCCTTCAAAATGTGGCCAAATTGATAAATCAGCTTTTACATTCACAGGAGAAAATCTCATTGTAAGACCACATCTTCTTTTGCTTGATATATTTGGTTCAGAGCCATGTAATAATGCGTCATTGTGCAAAGAAATCTCTCCTGCTTTTAAATTTAACGAAATTATGTCGTCTTGTTTTATTTGATCGTAAGAAACCTCCTGATCTAAAACAAGATTTTGAGCCTTATTAGTGTGATGCTTAAAAGCGCCTTGAATGTGGCTTCCTTTAACAACTCTCATGGCTCCATTTTCTTCATTTGTATCATAAAGAGCAAGCCAAACAGTAACTGCATTCGCAGGAAATAAAGGCCAATATTGTGCATCTTGATGCCACGGTACTACTGATCCATCTTTTGGTTCTTTTAGAAAAAATTGGCCTCCCCATAAAAAAAAGTTGGGTCCTAACAAATCTTCTACATAATCAAGAATTGCTGGCGTTCTACATAAATTATAAAATTTTAAACTTGCTTTATGCCACTGTGCAGTCTGATTGATATCAATTTTTTTATCAACTTTTTCACTTAAAGAAACAAAAAAGTTACTTAAGTCATCGTTTGCTTCTGAGGAAAAAACAGGTAAACCAGTTAAATAACCATCTTTTTTATATTGATCTTTTTCTTCATTTGACAAACGTCTTACTTTTTTTGAAATTTTAAACATTTTATTTTAATTTCTAAATATCATTGAATTAATTCACCATTGATTTGAAAATTCACTTGAGTATTGAAATTTTTTAATTGGAGTACCCTCACCTCTGGGTATTTCTGCAATTGGGTTATGTTTAAAATCATCAACACCTCTAGCAAGTTGTGTTTCAAAATGTGGCCAGATTGACAAATCAGCTTTTACATTGACAGGAGCAAATCTCATAGTTACGCCACACCTTCTTCGATTTGAATGATTTGCTTCAGAACCATGAAGTAAACCATCATCATGTAGTGAAATTTCACCTGCCTTTAAATTCAATGAAATTATGTCATCTTTCTTTATTTGATCATAAGAAACCTCTTGATCAAGAACAAGATTGCTAGCCTTGTTAGTATGATGCTTAAACATTCCTTGTTTATGACTGCCTTTAACAACTTTCATAGCAGCATTTTCTTCGTCAGTATCATATAATGCCAACCAAACCGTTACTGATTTAGCTGGTGACAAAGGCCAATATTGGGCATCTTGATGCCAAGGAACTACTGAACCATCCTTTGGTTCTTTTAAGAAAAATTGACCTCCCCATTGAAAAAAGTTTGGACCCAATAAATCTTCTACATAATCAAGAATTGCTGGCGTTCTACATAAATTATAAAATTTTAAACTTGCTTTATGCCACATATTTGTTTGATTGATATCAATGTCACTACTTAATCGAGAACTCAAAGAAACAAACAAATCATTTAAATCATCTTTTGCTTCAACATCAAAAACTGGTAACCCAGTCAAATACCCATCTTTTAGATATCTTTCTTTTTCTTCATTTGTTAGCCTTCTAACTTTATTTGAAATTTTAAACATAAAAACCTCATATCAACTACAATTTTATAACACTTCAAATAAACCAGCTGCGCCTTGTCCTCCTCCAATACACATTGTTACAACAGCATATTTGATTTTTCTTCTTTTGCCTTCCATTAATGCATGACCAACTAACCTTGCTCCACTCATTCCATATGGATGACCAATAGATATAGAGCCTCCATTAACATTTAAGTTTTCATTTGGAATTCCTAACTTATCTCTACAATAAATTACTTGAACTGCAAAAGCCTCATTTAATTCCCATAATCCAATATCATCCATTGTTAAATTATTTTGTTTTAAAAGTTTTGGTATAGCATAAACAGGACCGATACCCATTTCATCAGGCTCACATCCTGCAACAGCAACCCCGTGACAAATGCCAATAGGATTTAAATTTCTCTTCTCTGCAAGTTTCATGGACATCAAAACAGATGATGATGAGCCATCGGATAGTTGGCTTGCGTTTCCAGCAGTTATAAATGAGTTTTCACCCATTACTGGTTTTAAATTTCTTAGTCCCTCAATATCTGTACTTGGTCTATTACATTCATCCTTAGTAATTTCTACTTCTTCATAAAATGTTTGGTTACTTTCTATATTTTTTAATACTTTGGTTGTTTTAACTGGTATAATTTCGTCATTAAAATAACCATTATTCTGAGCATTATATGTTCTTTGTTGACTTTGTAATGCATATTCATCTTGTTGTTCTCTACTAATATTGTATCGGTTAGCTACAACTTCAGCAGTATCAATCATACTCATATATATGTCAGGCTTATTTTTCGTTAATAACTTATCTTGAGATTTATATTTATTTGAAAACTCATTTTGAACTAGTGAAATCGATTCTACTCCTCCACCAACGACAATATCCATTTCTTTGCACGCTATCTGTTTTGCACCTATTGCAATAGCCATAAGACCAGAAGCACATTGTCTATCAACACTCATACCTGGGACGTTAACAGGTAAGTTAGAATTTATAGCTGCCAATCTTCCAATGTTATATCCTTGACTACCTTGCTGAACTGCAGCTCCTAAAATGACATCTTCTATTTCTGATGGATCCAGTCCAGCTTTTTCGATAGATGCTTTTATAGAAAAACTGGCTAATGTAGGAGCATCTGTATCATTAAACGATCCTCTATATGCTTTCCCAATAGCTGTTCTAGCAGTTGATAAAATTACAGCTTGATCCATAATGTCCTCTTTTTAATTATATTTTAAGTATAGGTTAAATTATTTTTACCAGAAATATCTCTACCTCTCATATGATATATTTTTCTATCTTGATATTTGCCAGCATTTAATTTTGAAAATAAATTTTTATCTTTTACCATTTGATGGTCAAAAACACTTGATGTTGGCATAAAGCGCATTGTAACAGCTCTCCTTGCCATTGAAGAATTATTTGCTTCAGATCCGTGCACTAAATAAACATCATGTAATGAGATCTGTCCTCTCTTAAGTGTCAAATTAACTGCTTCTTTTTCGTTATATTCACTTTCATCAAGTTCCTGATTTAAAGTTAAATTTTTATTATCATTAATATTATGACTTTTAAGTTTTTTCTCTTTATGTGAACCTTTAATAAAACGCAAACATCCATTTTCAACGTTTGCGTCGTCAATTGCCAACCATACAGTACACGTTGCTAAAGGTCTTATGGGCCAATATTGTCCATCTTGATGCCATGGAGTTGCATGACCATTGATTGCAGGCTTAGCGAAAAAACTTGAATTCCATAAAGCAAAATCAGAACCTAAAATTTGTTCAACATAATTCAAAATAATTTCATTTTTGCAAAATTCTAAAAAACTTTCATCATAATGTAAGATTGCAGGACAATAATTTTTAAATTCTGGATGTTTTTTTAATAATTCATCATGTCTTTCTTCAATTTTTTTAATTGTATCTTCAGGCATTTTGAAATCAGGGACAACATAACCATCATTCTCGTATTGCTCTATTTGTAATTTGGACAACAATTTATTTACCTCACGCTAGCTAAATTATTTTCAAATATAAAATAATATTTTTAAAATACCTTTTCACCTTCAAGCATTACTCTATGCATTACTCTTAATTGGCTTGTATCATAATCTGAATTCGCTTTGTGCATAGTGCAACGGTTATCCCAAATAACTAAATCACCTTTTTCATAATTATGACTATATTGATATTTTTCTTGAAATGAAAAACCATATAACTCATCCAACAAAATATCACTCTCTATTTCATTTAATCCTTCAATGTAATCTATCCTATTTGGATTAATATAAACTGATTTTTTATTAGACATAGGATGTGTTCTTATTAGAGGATGATCAACTGGAGGAGTTTCTAGCTCTTGTTCTTTTGATAGCTTAGCAACTTTTGAAACATTTCGTCTACTTTGCCACTTATGGATCGCTCGAGAAGTTAATATTTTATTTTTTATTTTTGAAGGAAGATCATTATAAACAGAATAACAATTTATAAAATCTGTTCCACCTCCGTTTTCTGGCAGAATTTCTGGATATATAAATGTTAAAGTTGCAGGTTTATCTCTATAAGAATCATCAGTATGCCAATGACTTGCATATACTGCAGGTTTGTTGTCTTTAGTTCTATTCGTCACAACTATTACCTCAGGAATATTTTCAATAGTTTCGTCTTTAACAAAATATTTTTTTGGAGTTCCAAATATCTTTGAAATCTCGACCAATTTTTTAGCACTAAGATTTTGATTTTTTATGCATATAACTAAATGATCAGTTATTGCTTTGATTAATTTCTGCTTATCCTCATTACTTAATTTATTATTCAAATCTAAGCCAGTTATTTCAGCTCCCATTACATTTGAAAGTGATTTAATTTTAAAATCTGCCATGACACCCCCCTGTCATAAAAAATTATAAATTTATGCTAATAAATAAATAAAAAATTTCAAGAAGCTTAATACTAAAAGAATATAAAAAAATTTTAAAAATGAGACCTCAAAACAACTAGAGGCTTTGATATAATCAAACCAATCATTCTGAATAAACTAAATAAAGTGATTAAAAATGGGACTAATAATGACAAAACAAAAATCGTTTTGTAATCAACATTTATCTCAATATTGAATACATAATTTAATAAAATATAACTTACAAAAAATCCAATAATTAGAGAAACAACTGATGAAATCAGACCTATTATGAAATATTCTTTAAACCAAAGATAGGCCACTCTTCTTGGAGTTGCACCTAATATTTTTAAAATAGCAACTTCATATAATTTGTCTTTTTTACCCACATCAATTATTCCTGATAGAACTATTATACCAGAAAAAAGAGTTATTAAAGCGATAGAATTTATAATAATAATTAAAAGATTTAAAATTGACTTTATAGCTTTATAGCTTTCTTCAATAGAAATAGATGAAATATTTGAAAATTCAGAAACTATTTTTTCAACAAAATTATTATTTAAGTTTTGTCCAACATTTTTTGTAGTTGCAATCCATGAATGAGGTGCATTTGCAATATTACTATTACTTAATATAAATACGAAATTAATATCCATATTCTCCCAAATAATTTCCCTTGTATTAAAAATTTGAGCTTCAAAGTTTCTTCCAAGAATATTAAATTTAATTTTATCTCCAATTTTTACATTCATACCTTTTGCAATTTTATCTCCAATGGAAACTAAAAGAGGTCCGTCATAATTTTTAGGCCACCACTTACCAGAAATTAATTTAGTGTTTTTAGGCATTTCATTGCTCCAGGAAAATGCTCTATCTCTTCTTAAGACCCATTCAACTTCTTTATCTACTTTCAAACCTTGAACTGATTGACCATTTATCTGTAGAATACGACCTCTTAACATAGGCTGTGAGTTAAAACTGTTATCTCCTAAATATGATAAGGCGGTAGTCTTAATTTTTTCGATTTGCTGAGGCTGTATGTCAATTAAAAAATGGGTGGGTGCTTGTTGATTAATTGCAATGGTAATTCTTTTATCAAGACTTGA
>CACBVW010000020.1 GCA_902542765.1 uncultured SAR116 cluster alpha proteobacterium
ATTTTTATTCATTTTAAGGTTGTTTAGTTTTTGCAAACGCGTCTAAAGCAGTTTGTCTTGAACTTTTAATTTCCACAATAGGTTTTGGATAATTTTTACCTAGTTCAACTCCTGCTTTTTCCAAAATTCCATAGGGTGCCTCCCATGGATTAAACAAGTATTTGTTTGGAACTAATTTCAATTCTGGCACATATTTTCTAGTATATTCGCCATTAGGGTCAAATTTAATACCTTGTGTGACAGGATTAAAAATTCTAAAATATGGTGCAGCATCAGCACCACACCCAGCTACCCATTGCCAACTTGCACTATTGCTTGCTAAATCAGCATCAACTAAACAATCCCAAAACCATCTTTCACCTTCATGCCAATGTGTAAGTAAATTTTTAACTAAAAAAGAACCAACTATCATTCTAAGTCGATTATGCATATATCCGGTAGACCACAGCTCTCTCATTCCTGCATCCACGATAGGATAACCAGTTTGCCCAGTTTTCCATGCTAAAAGATGTTCTGAGTTATCAATCCAAGGAAAATTGTCAAACTTTGTTTGTAAATTTTTTTTTGGTAATTCTGGATAATAATACAATAAATAATTTGAAAATTCTCTCCATCCTATTTCAGATAAAAAAACATCCGTATCTTGTTGATGTTTTAATCCCATTTGATTTAGGTCTTTAACGGCATGCCACACTGTGTTTGGAGAAATTTCGCCCCAATGTAAATGTGGAGAAAGTCTAGATACATTTTTCTTATTTGGAAAATTTCTACCTTCTCTGTATCCATTTAATTCATTATTAATAAATTGATGTAATCTGGTAGTTGCAGCCTTTTCTCCGATAGACCAACTTTCCATTATTTTATTTTTCCAATTATGTCTTGGTAGTAACTTTAATTCATCAATTTTTAAGCTTTTAAAATTTTTAACCTCGACGTAATCAATAATTTTTGGTTTTTCAAAAGGTCTTCTTGGTTCTGTTGACTTTAAACAACCCCTTCTAAAATAAGGAGTAAAAACTTTATAATTTGTTTTATCATCTTTAAGTATATCCCACGGTTCCCATAGGAGTGAGCTATTATATGAGTATGTATCTATTTTTAATTTTTTTAAATTTGTTTTTATTTTTTTATCTCTAGAAATAACCCACGGTTCATAAACTCTGTTCCAATATATTTTTTTTATTGATTCTAATTGACATATCTTGACTAAAATTTCTTCTGGATTACCTTTAGCAAATATCAATTTATTCTGAAATTCTTTATCAAGCTCTTTTAATGATTGGTGCAGCCAAACTCTTCCGGCTTGTCCAATTTTATGATCGTCAGAGTTAACATCATCAAGAATATATATTGGAATAATTGGACCATTTTTTACAGATTCAATTAATGCAGGATTATCGTGTAATCTTAAATCTTGTCTTATCCAATATAAACTAGCGTGTTCATTCATTATCATCTACTTCTATAAATTGTAAGATATAATTTGTCTTATTGATAAATTAAATTAATGATTTGGTTTTCGATTAAATATTTGGTGTTTTTTTTACAATTTATCAATAGATTAATATTAAAAATTTTGTTTAGAGAGAAAATACATGTCATATCAAAAACCATTTAAAGGTCTTAAAGTTATTGATTTTTCTCAAGGGGTAGCCGGTCCATATTGCGGCATGCTTTTAGCCCAACATGGAGCAGAGGTAATTAAAGTAGAGCCCAAAGATGGTGATTGGGCAAGAAATCTTGGACAAGAGTATGGTGAGCATTCTGCTTTTTCAGTAGCTGCAAATTTAGGTAAAAAAAGTATTATAGTTGATTTAAAGAATACAAAAAGTCAACCTATTTTAGATACAATTATTAAACAATCCGATATTTTTATTGAAGGTTTCAGACCAGGTGTAATTAAACGGCTTGGCTATGATTATGATAGGTTAAAAAAAATAAATCCAAAGTTGATTTATTTGTCTATATCAGGCTTTGGACAAAATGGCCCTATGAGTCACAAACCTGCAATGGACCCTGTCCTTCAGGCTTTTACAGGTTTTATGGCAGAAAACAAAGGCCCAGATAATATTCCTCATAGAACACCTGTTATAATATTTGATATGACTACAGCCTTATACGCAACTCAGTTAATATCAACATCATTATATGCGAGAATTAATGAAAAGTTTGGAAGAAAGATAGAAATAAGTCTAATGGAAGCTGCAGCAGCCATGCAATCAATAAGACTTATGAGTGGGTATATGGAAGGACCTTATACTCATGCTTCATCTCCATCTGGTACATTCAAAACAAAAGATGGTTGGATACAAATTATAGTTGTAAAAAATCATGAATTTATTAAATTTTGTAATGCTGTCGGTTGGAAAAAATTCATCAAAGATAAGCGTTTTGTGAATAATTCTGAAAGAAGAAAACATGAAGCAATTCTTTCAAGAGAAGTTCAGAAACTATTTATTAAAGAAAATACAGATTATTGGAAAAATTTACTTAATAAGTATGAAGTTCAAAATGAAAAGGTTCAAGACTACAAAGATTTCATAGAAAGTGATCAAACAAAAGCAATAGACTTAATCTCTTGGTTAAAGCAACCAACAACTGAACAAATATGGCCGGTTCCAAACATCCCTGGTATGCCCAGATTTGTAGATAATAACATACTATCTAAAGCACCATCTTTAGGACAACATACAGAAGAAATACTGATATCTTTGGGTTATTCAAATAATCAAATAGAAGAACTGATTAATGAAGGAGTGATAAGGAAATCTATATTATGCCAGTAATAGTAAATAGCAGTGGAAAGAAAAGAATTACCGCTAGTATGGTCTCTGATTTTAAACTTTCAGTAAATGTGTATTCGTCTTTACTCATAAATGCCCTCTTTCTTTTATTTATTACTTTATTTTTTTTTTAATAGAATTCAAGTATTTTTAAATTTATTATAAACAAATTTATAATAGGAGATAATAATGACTTTTATATTTGGAATAATAATTGCTGCTCTAGTTTTTTTCTTTTCAAATGAAATTCAAGAAATTATGATCTCCACTGGTTTAAGAGATTATTTGGTAGATTGGCTTCAGTCTTGGTAATTAGACAATACTTTTCTAATTGTATAAAATTTAGCTTTAACTATTATCAATTAATAAACATAACTTAAATTTTCTAATTTGGGTAACTTTAATGGCAGATAATTTTGATTACATTATAGTTGGTGCAGGATCTTCTGGTTGCGTTTTGGCAAATAGGCTGAGTGCTAATCATAAAAACTCAGTATGTGTATTGGAAGCAGGTCCGCCTGACTGGAATCCATTTATACATATACCTGCAGGTTTTATGAAAACTCTTGTTAATCCAAATGTAAATTGGTTATTTAAATCTGAACCTAGTTGGGGTACAGATGGAAGAGTAATAGACATTCCAAGAGGTAAAACATTAGGTGGATCAAGTTCAATAAATGGTATGGTTTTCAATAGAGGACAAAACCTAGATTTTGATGTTTGGGCTCAAAAGGGCAATAAAGGTTGGAGTTATTCAGATTTACTTCCATATTTTAAAAAATATGAAAAAAGACTAGGTGAATTTGATGACGTTTATCGAGGAACTCAAGGCGAATTGCCAATCACAGATCTTGAATATAGAGATCCCTTATGTGAAGCATTTATCAAAAGTGCTATAGAACAAGGTATTCCACTTAATAAAGATTACAATGGGAAATTGCAAGAAGGTGTTTCTTACGTACAACGTACTACTAGAGGTAGATTTAGAGTAAGTGCTGCAAAAGCATTTTTGAAACCAGCCAAGTCTAGAAAAAATCTGCAAATAACAACCAACGCATTCGTCACAAAAATTAACTTTAATAATAAAACAGCAATTGGTGTTGAATATTTAATAGGAGGAAGAGGAGGAAAAAAGATTAACCTTAAAGCAAATAAGGAAATAATATTGTCATCTGGTGTTATAAAATCACCTCATATTCTACATATGTCGGGTGTTGGTCCCGTTGAAGATCTTAAAAAACTTGGAATAGATGTCATTCATGATCTTAAAGGTGTAGGAATGAACTTAAGAGACCATTTTGCTCCTAGATTAACTGCAAGAGCTAAAAATGTTGAAACAGTAAATGAAAAATCAAGAGGGTTTAAACTTCTAAAAGAAATTGGAAAATATATAATAGGTAAACAATCTATAGTAAATTTAAGTCCTACGTTAGTATATTGTTTCTGGCATTCTAATGAAGAAATAAGAAATCATGATCTTCAAATGACTTTTACTCCAGCATCGTATAAAGAAGGTGTTCAATCGACCTTAGATACTGAACCTGGGTTTACGGTTACCGCGTGGCAACAAAGACCTGAATCACTTGGATGGATAAAATCAAAAACAAATGACCCATTCGACGCTCCATTAATTCAACCTAATTACTTGGATGCTGAAGAAGATAAGAGGGTAGTTGTTGCGGGATTAAAACTATCTAGAAGACTAATGCATTCTAAAGCTCTTTCACATTACTTTGATTATGAAGTTTATCCAGGAATTGAAAAACAATCAGATGAAGAATTACTTCAAGTTGCAAGAGAAAGAGGAACTACAACCTATCATCAGATGGGAACATGTAGAATGGGTCCAAAAACTGACCCAACTGCAGTTGTTGATGATAATCTTAAAGTTTATGGTTTAAACAATCTTAGAGTTATTGACGCGTCTATTATGCCAACAATGTTATCTGCAAATTTACACTCTGGCGCCACATTAATAGGAGAAAAAGGTTCTGATTTAGTACTTGGTAAAGACCCAATTGATCCAATAGTTTTAAATTATTAATTTAAATTTTATAAGAGGGAAAAAGTGGCAAAATCAGAAAAATATATACCTCCCAAAAAATGGGAGTGGGACAAAGAAAATGGTGGAAAATTCGCCAACATTAACAGGCCAGTCTCAGGAAATACTCATGAAAAAGATCTTCCAGTTGGTAAACATCCTTTTCAATTATATTCTCAAGGCACACCAAACGGTGTTAAAATTACCATTATGCTTGAAGAATTACTTGATTTAGGAATTAAGGAAGCAGAATATGATGCATGGTTAATTAGAATAGGAAATGGAGATCAGTTTAGTTCTGGTTTTGTAGAAATTAATCCTAATTCTAAAATACCTAGTCTTTTAGATAAATCTCGACATCAGCCAGTAAGGATTTTTGAATCTGGGTCAATTTTATTATATTTAGCAGACAAATTTGATATCTTTATCCCTAAAAAATTTGAAGATAGAACAGAATGTCTCAACTGGTTGTTTTGGCAAATGGCAAGTGCGCCTTATTTAGGAGGAGGTTTTGGTCATTTTTATGCCTATGCTCCTGAAAAATATGAATACCCAATAAATCGATTTGCTATGGAAGTTAAAAGACAATTAGATGTTTTAGATAAATTATTATCTGATAAAAATTTTATTTGTTGTGAAGAATATACCATAGCTGATATAGCCATTTGGCCATGGTATGGAGCCTTGGTATTAGGAAGATTATATGACTCAGAAGAATTTTTGGATGTTAAAAAATATGAAAATGTATTGAAGTGGGCAAGAAAAATTAACGAGAGAAAAGCTGTTAAAAGGGGAATTATGGTTAACAAGATCAAAGGAAAGCTATCATCCCAACTTCACGAACGACATAGTTCATCTGACTTTATTAATAAAACCCAAGATAAGTTAGAAAAATTATCATAAATTATTTATAATTTTTCAATCCCGAGATCTGCAATATATCTTCGATGCCATGTAGGGCTGATAGTTAATTCATTAATACATACATGCTTTGGCATTTGACACAAAAATACTATAGTTTGACCTAAATCGTCTGGTTGAAGCATTTTACTTTTTTGCTCGCTAGAGAGCTTTTTTGGACGTTTGTCTAATATAGACGTTGCAACCTCCCCAGGACACAATGCAGTAGCCCTAATACCAAGATTACAATATTTCATATTGATAGTTTCTGTCATAGCATTTAATGCATGTTTTGAAGAGGTATAAGATACACCTGACAATAAACTTACATGATTTCCAGACCACGAAGATACGTTAATAATTAATCCATCCTTCTTTTCTTTCATAAGAGGTATGACTGCCTTACAGCAGTAAAATAAACCATTAATATTAGTTTGTATTACCTGATCCCACTCATTCTCATCTATATTGTCCCAGTCTCTTTCCAAAATATTTATCCCTGCACAATTTACTAAAATATCTACATGTCCAATATCTTTTTTTATTTCGCAAAAAATATCTTTAACATCGGATTTTTTAGAAACATCAACTGGTTTAATAATAGTGTTAATTTTACATCTCTCTTGAGTATTTAGTAGAGAGTTTTTATTTCTACCTGATAAAATTACTTTCATGCCAAGTTTAGACAATTTTATGGCAGCATCACGTCCAATTCCTGATCCTGCACCAGTAATCCAGACTACTTTATTTTCCAAATTTCTTATCACTTATATTTATTTTTCGTTTTTTTAATTATATATTTATTGTGCAGTTAAGCCTCCATCTACAATAAGACTTGATCCAGTCATAAAACTTGAGTTATCAGAGGATAGAAATAAAATTGTTTTGGCAACTTCATCAGCTGTTCCAAGACGACCAATAGGTGTCTGATTAATGCCAGCTGAAATAGATTCTTCTGTTGTCATCTCTGGGTTTTGACTAATTCTTGCTTTATATACTTGTGTCCCCATGTCAGTTTCTATAATACCTGGATGGACTTGATTAATTCTAATTGGAAATTTATTTTTCCCAAAATATATAGCCATTGATTTTGTAAAAGTAGTTATACCGCCTTTTGTCATTGAATATAAAGGGTCAAGTTGAGAACCAACAAGGCCAGCTACAGAGCTAAGATTAATTATAGTACTTCCAAATTTTGTTTTTTTTCCTGCCTCAGTCAAAAAGGGTACTAAATATTTAGTACCAAGAAATACACCAGTTAAGTTAATAGATATAAGTCTCTGATATTCTTCTAGCGATACATTATCAATATCTTTACCAATCCAAATACCTGCATTATTTACTAATATATCTATCAGAATTTTTTTATTTTTTAAAAAAGAAGAAAATTCAATCCATGAATTTTCGTCCGCAACATCTATTTGATAAAAACTAACTTCAACATTTAGTTTAGCAATTTCTTTTTCGGTTTTTTGTCCATCACCTTTGTTAATATCTAATATATGTATATTCGCTCCAGCATTAGCTAAGGCAAGACAAACGCTTTTACCAATGCCTTTAGCGCCTCCTGTAACTATTGCGTTTTTGCCTCTTAAGTCTTTCAATTTAATTCCTTTTTAAAAATTTTATTATTTTTTAATAAGAAATTTCTTAATTTACATTAATAAGTTTATATAATTTAAACAAATTTTGTAATCATATTTTATTTTTATAATTAACTATAATTATAATTTATTTTATTATCAAATATACACTTTAATAATATACATTTAGTATATTATTTGTTTGTTAAACTTTGGGTGTGTTTAATGAGTCCTCATAAATTAAAAGTGTTCACTGATTATGTATGTCCTTGGTGTTACCTTGGTGATTCAAGGGTTAAAAAATTAACAAATATATTTGATATAGATATCGAAATAATTCATTTTCCATTGCATCCTGACACCCCAAAAGAAGGTAAATCCCTATTAGATCTTTTTGGAACAAATCAAGAGGATATTGATAAAAAAAATCAAAATATGAAAAATTTAATGTCTAATGAAAATCTTCCTTATAGCAATAGAACACATACATTTAATAGCAGACTAGCCCAAGAAATAGGCTCTTGGGCTCAATCTTTAGATAATAAAACATCAATTCATGATAATTTTTTTGAAGCGTATTTTGTAAAAGGATTAAATATTGGTTTAGAAAGTGTGATATTAGAAATTGTAACAAAATCAGGATTAGATGAAAATGAGGCTAATGATATAATAAAAAATCGAACTTTTAAAAGGTCAGTGGATAAAGATTGGCAAAAATCCAGAACATATGGTGTTACTGGAGTTCCTACTTATATATATAATAATCACAGTGTTGTTGGTGCGCAACCTATTGAAAACCTAATTGAATTTTTAAATCATTTTGGTGTTCCCAAATTATAAATGTGATTTCAATATGAAGAAAAAAAATATTTTATTTGCTCATCATTCTCCATCTGAAAATACAAAAAAATTATCTAAACTTGTAAAAAATAAGATTGAAACCGCAACTTTAGATGTAAAATTAACAACGCTTGATTTAATAGATGTAAATACATCTTCTTTCAAAGAAATTGACGGTCTAATAATTGGAACTACTGAAAATTTTGGATACATGTCAGGTTTAACAAAAGATTTTTTTGATAGATGTTATGATGTGTTAAAAGACAAAACAGAAGGACTTCCAATTATTTATTATGTTAGAGCAGGATTGGACGGGGAAGGTTGCAAAATTGCATTAAATAAAATTTTAATTGGTTTACGATGGAGACAAGTTTTACCACCTTTAATACTTAAGGGTTCTTGGCAAGAAGAAGATTATTTGAAACAATTAGAAAAATTTGTTTTAACTTTTGCCAGTGGCATCGAACTAGGCATTTACTAATTATTTGGAAATGTTGGAATGTTTTTTAATCCATTCAAAAGAGCATTTTGAAAATTAACCATTGCATTGTTTGAACTAGAATTTGAATCAGCCAATCCATCCAAAAAACTTCTTACATCTTTTTCTAAAATTGCAATTGTATTATCTGTCTCATAGTTTTCTTTAGCCCAGTCTATATTTTCTAAATTTTCGCTGAACCAAGTTTGACCAGATGAATTATTTAAAATTTTTAGCAATTGATTAGTTGTGATGTTTAAATTCTTAGCCTCAGATAAGACATGTCTTACTGCTACAACTGAACAAGATGCTACAAAATTATTTAAAACTTTAACAGACATACCAGATCCAAATTCTCCAATATGATAAATTTTATTACCTAATATATTTAAAATAGGTAAAATTTTTTCAAACTCATTTACCTTAGACCCAACCATAAAAGTTAATGATGCATCTTTTGCTCTCATTGGAGCTCCTGACATTGGTGCTTCTATCATTGTAATATTATCAGGCGATTGCAGAAAAAATTTTTTTAAAAAGGCGGGAGATAATGTTGAACATATTATAAATGTTTTGGGAGAATTTAATTT
>CACBVW010000021.1 GCA_902542765.1 uncultured SAR116 cluster alpha proteobacterium
GCTACTCAACTTAAAAGAGAGGGGAAAAAGGTCATTGGTTTATCATCTGGAGAACCTGATTTTGACACACCTCAACATGTTAAGCAAGCCGCCATTGATGCAATTAATAGCGGATATACAAAGTATACTAATATAGAAGGTATCCCAGAATTAAGACAATCAATTGTAGAAAAATTCAAAAAGGATAATGATTTAAATTATGATGTAAGTAACGTCATTGTTGGAACTGGTGGAAAACAAATTTTGTTTAATGCTTTGATGAGTTCTTTAAATAAAGACGATGAAGTAATAATTCCAGCTCCTTATTGGGTTTCCTATCCTGATATGACATTATTAGCGGATGGTAAACCAATATTTGTAGATTGTTCTTCCGAAACTAACTTTAAACTTACTGGTGAAGCTCTAGATAAGGTAATAACCAAAAATAGTAAATGGCTAATACTGAACAGTCCATCTAATCCAACTGGATCATGTTACTCACTAAGTGAACTTGAAGAGATCGCAAATGTAGTTAGAAAGCATGAAAATTTATATGTAATGACAGACGATATTTATGAATATATTGTATATGATAACTTTAAATTTTATACTTTGGCGCAAGTTGCGCCAGATTTAAAAGATAGAATTTTAACGGTAAATGGTGTTTCTAAAAGTTACTGCATGACTGGTTGGAGAATTGGTTATGCAGCAGGACCATCATTACTTATCAAAGCAATGATTAAGATCCAAGGTCAATCAACTTCTAATCCATCATCAATCTCACAATATGCAGCATTAGCTGGCATAAGTGGTAGTAAAGAATTCTTAGATCCTTGTTTAAAAGCCTTTGATGAAAGAAGACATTTTGTTGTTGATAAACTTAATAGTATAAATGGTATTTCTTGCATTTTACCTGAAGGAGCGTTTTATGCTTACCCTAACGTGTCAGGTTTAATAGGTAAGAAAACACAAAATGGAAAAATCCTCAACAATGATGCTGAAATTGTAGAATGGCTTTTAGAGTCCGCCGAAGTTGCTGCAGTACCTGGGGTAGCTTTTGGTCTAGAACCATATTTTAGAGTGTCTTACGCGACCAGTTTAGAAGTTTTAAAAGAAGCAATGAACAGAATCGAAAAAGCTGTTTTAACTCTCTCTTAAATATTGAAGGTTTAAAATGGCATTTTATAAAATAAAGAAAGTTTGGAAATTAAAAGATAATAAAGTTACTCCAGAAAACTTTTATAATACTAGAAGAGATTTTTTAAAAAAATTAGGTGCAGGCTCATTATTTTTACCTGGTACATCTTTTATATCTCATCCAGCTTTAAGTTCGCTTTATCCTCCGGAAGTGAATAAGTCTTATACAATCAGCAAACCCCTAACTCCTGAAAATTTAGCGACAACTTATACAAATTTTTATGAGTTTGGATCAAGTAAAAATATTTGGAGAAGAGCCTCTAAGCTAAAGACTGAACCCTGGTCAATAACTATCGATGGGTTGGTAGATAATCCAATGATTATTGACGTAAATGATTTAATAAAAAAACTTGGTGGTATTGAAGAGAGAGTTTATCGATTTAGATGTGTTGAAGCTTGGTCTATGACAGTGCCATGGGCGGGTTTCTCTTTAAATAAAATTTTATCACTAGTTGAGCCAAAAAAAGACGCAAAATTTATAAAATTTGAAACTTTTTATGATCCTGAAATTGCGCCAGGTCAAAAACAAAAATGGTATCCATGGCCATATCAAGAAGGTATTACAATCGAGGAAGCTAAAAATGAACTAAGTTTCTTAGCTACTGGGATATATGGGAAAAAGTTGCCAAATCAAAATGGTGCTCCTTTACGTCTTGTCTTGCCATGGAAATATGGTTTTAAGTCAATAAAATCAATTGTAAAGATAAGTTTCTTGGCTGAAAGGCCTATTGGTTTATGGGAAAAACTTGCTCCAAATGAGTATGGTTTTTGGGCAAATGTTAATCCTAGAGTTTCTCATCCTAGATGGTCTCAAGAAACAGAACAGCAGTTAGGCATTGATGGGAGAATACCTACTGTTAAATATAATGGTTATGAAGAGCAAGTATCCTACTTGTACAAAGGATTAGAAAAAACTTTGCAGGATAAACTCTTTAGATAAATATGGTTTGGTTTATGAATGATAAATAAAGCCAAAGTTGCAAATAATCATTTTAATTTAGGTGACTCCTTTTATCATATTGCCACACCAGCAAAGTTTCCTCGTCACATTTTAAGATTTAGAAATGATAGAGCTGCTAAATTACTTGATTTAGACCAATTAAACGACAATGAGTGGATTAAATATTTTGGTAAATTTCAAAAACTTCCCGGGTGTCTTCATAAGCCATTAGCATTAAAATATCATGGCCATCAATTTGGTTATTATAATCCTGACTTAGGTGATGGAAGAGGGTTTCTGCTAGCACAAATTTTAGATAAAAATAATATGTTATGGGATTTAGGAACAAAAGGATCTGGACAAACAAAATATAGTAGAGGAGGGGATGGTAGACTTACTTTAAAAGGGGCAGTCAGAGAATTATTAGCAACTGAATTTTTGACTGCTTTAGGTGTGTCCACGAGTCAAACTTTATCCATTATTGAAACTGCAGAAGAATTGCAAAGAAATGATGAACCCTCTCCAACAAGATCAGCTGTTCTTGTCAGAAGAAGCAATAGTCATATAAGAATAGGTACATTTCAAAGATTTAAATATCTAAATGATTATGAAAACATTGAACTATTATTAAAGTACCTTAGTAAAAATTATTTTACTAATATCAAACCTAATAAATGTATTAAAACTTTAGCTGAAGATATATTTTTAGAAAGTGTTAAAAGAATAGCAGAATCAATTGGCAGAATTATTGCTTCAGGTTTTGTTCATGGAGTTTTAAATACTGATAATTTCAATGTCACTGGAGAAGTATTTGATTATGGCCCTTGGAGATTTATAGAATTTGCAAATACTTCTTTCACAGCTGCTTATTTTGATAATGATGGAAGATATTCTTTTGGAAGGCAACCTGAGGCTGCTTTATGGGCACTCACTCAGTTAGGAAAAAGTTTAGACGAATTTATAGATGAAAAAAAAATAATCGAAATTTTACACGAATTTTCTAAACATTTTCATAAATCATTAAGAAAACATTTTTGTTGGAGAATGGGAATACAAGACATTGATAGTAAAAATCTTAGTGAAATTATGACAATATTATTAAATGAAAGTGAAAAAAACAAGATTGATTACGCTGATATGTTCTACGATTTCTTTGGAGGTAGAGATTCAATCATAGATTGTATCAAAACTAATTATGGTAAAAAATATAAAATTAATGAATTTTCAAAAATTGTTGATATTTTAAAAGGAACTCCTCCATCCAAAGGCGTTTTAGAAAAAAAACGTCAGTTAGATAATAACAGACAAAATTTGTTAATTGGAGAAGTTGAGCATATTTGGAGAGAAATTGATCAAAATGATAATTGGGAATTACTTTATCAGAAGATAAATAATATTAGAAAACTTGGTCATTTACTTGAATCCGAAAAACTTGTTTACTTGTGATATAGTAATTTTATTTGTTTGGAGTTTACTTTTTTCAAATTCAAATAAATCACCATGAAAGTCTTTAACAATATTTAATTCTTTGAGATTGGATATAAAAAATGAAATTTTTTTGTTTTCTTTTGAAAAGTGAAAAATAAATAATGGTTTTGAGAGTGTTGCTAACTCTGAAATCATGTTAACGCTGTCACTTGTGACAATAGTATAATCAATTATTTCTAAAATTTTTGGATAAAGGTTATTTTCATTCGAAGAGAGTATCTTAAAGTCCCTTAAATGTTTTGAAAAAGTAGATTGCAATATTTTAATCGCCTTATTTGGCGTTCTTCTGGACATGGAAACTATCAATTGTGCATTTAATTTTTTAACTCCTTGTATTACCTTATTACTTAACTCAAAATATTCGATATTATCTGGTTTTTGTTTTTTGCTGTTACCTCCAACCATTAATAAAATGGTATTTTTTTTAGTTTTTATTTTTTTTAAATTCGGTTCTTTGAACATTTTGATATCTTTTTCTTCAAAAAAACAAAGAGCACCTTTTGTTTGAATTACATTTTTAGCTTTTATCCTGTCATGTTCAGGAATTAATAATAAATCGAAATTGTTAAATGATAATTTAGGATTTTGGATATGTATTGTTTTAACGTTATTCTTTAAAAGAGATTTTAGAGCAATGGATGTTCCAGCCATCCTTCTACCAGTAGTAATAATAATTGATGGTAGTATATCTGTATCTAATTTTTGTCGTAAAAAATATGGAACATATAATTTTCCAAGCATGGGAAATTTTTTTAAAATATATGGAGGATCATAATCAATTAATTTAAAATTAGTATTTAACATTTTTGCTAGAGCAATTGACTGATTTTCCATACCCTTGGTACTATCTGATAATATCCAAGTTTCATTTTTACTTTGTGTCTTTATTTTTTTTCCTTTTATGTTCTCTGAAATATAATAAAAATTTTTTCTTGAAATAAAATTGTTAATTTTGGGGTAATATATTAATATTATTACAAAAATTTGTTATGATTATTATAAAGAAGTATTGATTAAATGAAAAATGAAAAAAACAAATTAGATAATATTGATTTAAGAATACTTAATGAGTTACAAATGAATGGTGATATAACTAATGTAAAGCTTGCTAATAAATTAAAAATTTCTCCTCCATCTTGCTTAAGAAGGGTTAAATCATTAGAGGATAAAAATTTAATACTTGGTTATAATGCTATCGTCAACCCAGAATTATTAGGTTACAAGGTTACAGTTTTTGCTTACGTAGGGCTTGAAAGTCAAGCTGAAAAAGACTTAAAGACATTTGAAAACTATATATCTAACTTCCCTGAAGTTAGGGAGTGTCATATGCTCATTGGTGAAGTTGATTTTCTATTAAAATTAGTCGCAAAAGATTGGGATGACTTTCAATCATTTTTAACAAAAAATCTCACTCAGGCTCCAAAAGTAAGTAATGTCAAAACTTCATTAAATATAAGGAGTGTTAAAAAATTACCAGGTATACCTTTTGAAACTATGATTTAAGAACTTCGATAGTTAAAATCTCATAATTTTTCGTGCCACCAGGAGTTGTAACTGCCACTGACGTGCCAACTTCTTTTCCTATTAGAGCTTTTGCCATTGGTGATGCAACAGATATCAGACCTTCCTCTAAGTTTGCTTCGAAAGGTCCTACAATTTGATAATTTGTTTCTTGGTCACTTTCTTCATCTACTATGCAAACTTTAGTTCCAAAAGTAACAGTTTCACCTGATAGTCTATTTAGATCAATTACTTCTGCTCTGCTAGTTACATCTTCAAGCTCAGTTATACGACCTTCTATAAATGCTTGTTTTTCCTTTGCGGCATGATATTCCGCGTTCTCTTTTAAATCACCATGTTCTCTTGCAACAGATATTGCCTGTATTATCTGAGGCCTCTCAATTTTCTTTAAATTATCTAGCTCTAGCTTAATTTTTTCTAATCCAGAAAATGTAAAAGGTACTTTATCCATAAAAATAATCCCATTGATTATAATAGTTTAAATATAATACAGAAAAATATTTTATTCAAAGTATGATTGAAGTGACTTTATATTTAATTCAGAATTCTTTAATGCCTTTATAGCAAGAGTTGCTGCATTAGCACCTTGAATAGTAGTATAATAAGGTATTTTATTTGAAAGTGCAGTTTGTCTTAAAGAAAAACTATCTTTAATTGAATTTCTTCCTTCTGCTGTATTTATCACAAGTTGAATTTCTTTAGATAACATTGCATCCACTGCGTTTGGCCTACCTTCAATCACTTTTTTTATATATTGAGTTTCAATTCTATTATCATTCAAATATTTTGCTGTTCCTGAGGTTGCGCATATTGTAAAACCTAAATTTTTAAGATTTTTAGCAATAGGCACTAGACTATTTTTATCGTCATCTTTTATTGAAATGAAGACTTTACCCTCTAAAGGCAAATTTATACCTGCCCCAAGTTGGCTTTTTGCAAAAGCTTCTCCAAAAGTTAAACCAATACCCATTACTTCACCAGTAGATTTCATTTCTGGACCCAGGATTACATCGGTGCCAGGAAATCTTGCGAAAGGAAAAACTGCTTCTTTAACCGAAATATGGTTAATTTTTCTATTTGTTAATTTAAAATCAGATAATTTTTTACCAATCATTATGTGTGATGCAATTTTGACAAGTGGAACTCCAGTAGATTTAGCAACAAAAGGTATTGTTCTACTACCACGAGGATTAACTTCTAAGATAAATATTTTTTTATTCTGAATTGCAAATTGTATATTAATGAAGCCAATAACATTCAAAGATTTTGCAAGTTTTTTAGTTTGTAACGTTATTTCATCAACTATTGTTTTATCAATAGTTTGTGGAGGAAGTGCACATGCAGAATCTCCAGAATGAATACCGGCCTCTTCGATATGTTCCATAATACCTGCAATGAAAGTCTCATTACCATCAGAAATAGCATCTACATCAACTTCAATCGCATTTCTTAAGAAACTGTCAATCAAAACTGGATTATGACCAGAAACCTTTACTGCTTCATTTATATATGTTTGTAATTGCTCTTGGTTATGTATTATTTCCATAGCACGACCACCAAGAACGTAACTAGGCCTTATTACAACGGGGAAACCAATTTTTTTTGTGATCTTGGAGGCTTCATCTTTACTACTCGCGACGTCATTTATGGGTTGATTTAGTTTCAAGCTCTGTAGTAATTCTTTAAAACTTTTTCTATCTTCGGCTAAATCTATTGCTTCAACAGAAGTTCCTAAAATTTTAACACCAGATTTTTCTAAACTTGTAGCAATCTTAAGTGGAGTTTGTCCTCCTAATTGAACAATCACACCAATTACTTTGCCATTTTGGCTTTCCTTTTCAATAACAGAAAGAACATCTTCGTGATTAAGAGGTTCAAAGTATAATTTTTCTGAAGTATCATAATCAGTTGAAACAGTCTCAGGATTGCAGTTGATCATTATTGTTTCAAACCCTTTTTCAGATAAACTATAAGCTGCGTGAACACAACAATAGTCAAACTCTATACCTTGTCCAATTCTATTAGGGCCACCCCCAAGAATAATGACTTTGTTTTTATTTGATGGGTAAACTTCACACTCATTATTATTATTCTGTTCATAGGTACTATAAAGATACGCAGTTTCAGAAAAAAATTCAGCTGCACATGTATCAACTCTTTTATAAGATGGAAAAACACCAAACTTTGATCTAAGTTCAGAAATGTTTTGAATACTAATTTGCGTTATTTCAGAAATACGTTTATCAGAAAAACCCATAGATTTTACATTTCTTAAAAACATTTCATCAATAACATAATCACTATTTTTTAGATGTTCTTCAACTTGAACTATACCTAAAATCTGTTCTAAAAACCATTTATCCCAGCCAGTAATATTAGAAATTTCTTCAATTGAAATTTTATGTCTAAACGCAGTAGCTATTCTCAATATTCTTTCTGGAACCTGTTCAGCTAACCAGCCAGAAATATTGTCTTTGTTGTTTAAATTTTCATTTTGAACCGGAAAGTAAACATCATCGAGACCTGACAAACCTGTTTCAAGGGATCTTAACGCTTTTTGAAGAGACTCCTGAAAAGATCTTCCAATAGCCATTGCCTCTCCAACTGATTTCATAGAAGTAGATAAAAGATTATTTGATCCAGGAAATTTTTCAAAAGTAAAGCGAGGAATTTTTGTAACAACATAGTCTATTGTAGGTTCAAAACTAGCAGGTGTGGATTTTGTAATATCGTTTTGTAATTCATCCAATGTATATCCAATAGCAAGTTTTGCAGCAATTTTAGCTATTGGGAAACCGGTAGCTTTTGAGGCTAAAGCAGAAGATCTACTTACTCTGGGGTTCATTTCAATTACAATTAATCTTCCATTTTTTGGATTAAGGGCAAATTGTACATTGGAACCTCCAGTATCAACCCCAATTTCTCTTAAAACAGCAATACTTGCATTACGCATCTTCTGATATTCTTTATCTGTTAAGGTCAACGCTGGTGCTACCGTAATAGAATCACCTGTATGAACTCCCATTGGATCAACATTCTCAATAGAACATATTATAATACAGTTATCTGCATTATCTCTTACTACTTCCATTTCAAATTCCTTCCACCCTAAAAGTGATTCTTCAATAAGTACTTCAGTAGTTGGAGATAATTTTAATCCGTTAGTAACAATTTCAAGAAATTCTTCTTTGTTATAAGCTATGCCGCCGCCTTCACCTCCAAGAGTAAAGGATGGCCTTATTATTGCTGGCAAACCAACAAAATCTAACGCAGAAATAGCTTGATCAATATTTTTTGCAATTTGAGCTCTTGCAGATTCTAAACCAATTTTATTCATACTTTCTTTAAATAATTCTCGGTCTTCTGCTTTGTTTATTGAATTAGGTTTTGCACCGATTATTTCAATATCGTATTTTTCTAAGATACCAGAATTGTATAGATCTAACGTAGCGTTTAGAGCTGTTTGACCTCCCATAGTAGGAAGAATTGCATCTGGTCTTTCTATTTCTATAATTTTTTCAATAGTATTTTTTTCTATTGGTTCAATATATGTCGAATCAGCCATAATAGGGTCAGTCATAATGGTGGCAGGATTAGAGTTTATTAGTATTACTCTAATTCCCTCTTCTTTAAGTGCCTTACAAGCTTGAGCTCCGGAATAATCAAATTCACATGCTTGTCCTATTACTATAGGACCAGCACCAATTATTAAAACTGATACAATATCTTTACGTTTTGGCATTTTTTGATTCTTTTATTAAGTTTAAAAATTCATTGAACAAGTAAGATGACTCGGTTGGTCCAGGAGAAGCTTCTGGATGGTACTGAACTGAAAAAATTGGTAATGATCTATGTTTTATACCTTCTATTGAGTTGTCAAATAAAGAAGTATGAGTCACTTCTAGACAATTTGGTAAAGAATCTAAGTCTATTTGATATCCATGGTTTTGACTTGTAATCTCAACTTTATTTTTAAATATATTTCTGACAGGATGATTAGCTCCTCTATGACCTTGACGCATTTTATTTGTTTTTGCTCCAAACGATAGCCCAATTAATTGATGACCAATACAT
>CACBVW010000022.1 GCA_902542765.1 uncultured SAR116 cluster alpha proteobacterium
TTCTCTACTTTGACAATGATTACAGAGTGTTCTTTGGTAAAGAAAACCCTCAACTTAAAGCATTTGAAAAAATCCAGCAGACCTATACCAAGATTGATAACGTTAACTTTGCCGTTGATCCAATTTCAGGCAAAGCTAACGCGCCTGAGGTGCTAGCCGCTGTTGAGGAGTTAACCGATATTGCGTGGCAACTTCCCTTTTCTATCCGAGTTGATAGCCTTTCAAATTATCAGCACACCGAGGTCGAAGGTGATGATTTAATAGTCAGGGATTTATATGCTGGTGCAATGTCAATGAGCGCTAATGAGCAAGCTTTGGTTGATAATATTAGCACGACCGAGCCAGCTCTTGCAGGAAAAATTCATGATAAGCAACATCGGGCGACATCGGTAAATGCAACCATTCAGATGCCAGGCAAAAGCGCTGACGAGGTTGCAATTGTAGCAGCTGCTGCACGTGAAATGGCAACCAAGATAGAAGCCAAACATAATGTAAAAATTCGTTTAGGGGGTGTTATTTTTCTAAATAACGCGTTTCTGGAATCATCAATGCTGGACATGGCAACATTGGTGCCGGCTATGTATCTAGTCATTTTGATCGTTGCTTATTTATTACTTAGATCGGTAATGGCAACTTTTTTAGTGCTGTTTGTTGTTGTGCCAAGTATCATTGTAGCTATGGGCGCTGGTGGCTGGATAGGCATTGGCTTGACACCGCCATCGGCCAGCGCACCAACTATTATTACCACCCTTGCTGTTGCCGACTCAATCCATTTATTGGTGAGTATGTTCAACCGTATGCGGGCAGGGCATAGTCAACGCGACAGTTTGCTTTATAGTATACGAGTTAATGGTAAACCTATTTTCTTAACCAGTTTGACAACGGCTTTGGGTTTTCTGTCGATGAATTTTTCAGATTCTCCACCGTTTCACGACCTTGGTAATATCACAGCCATAGGAGTAATGGCTGCCTGGATATATTCAATAGTTCTACTGCCTATTCTCATTAGCTTTTTGCCGCTGAAATCAAAAGCCACTTTGGCAAAGCTTGATGATAAAATGGGCAAGCTTGGCGTCTATATCGCATCGCGTTATAAGTCAGTTTTAACTTTTAGTGTCATTATCTCAGTTAGTGTTCTGTCGCTTATACCACTCAATGAAATTAATGATGACTTTGTTAAATATTTTGACAAGTCAGTCCAGTATCGTCAGGATACTGACTGGATCAGTCGAAATCTAACTGGTGTAAATCAGGTACAATTTAGTTTACCTTCTGGAGAATCGAATGGTGTTAGCGATCCAGCCTTTATTGAAAAAGTATCTAATTTTACTGCCTGGGCGCAAAATGAGCGTGTGGTAACTCATGTTCAATCAATTTCGGATACCTTTAAGCGCCTTAATCGTGATCTAAATGCTGGTGATCCTACTTTTTATAAGGTTCCTGATACGCGGGAACTTGCTGCCCAATATCTACTTTTATATGAGTTATCCTTGCCATTCGGTTTAGACTTGAACAATCAACTTGATATTAGCAAATCATCAACACAGGTTATCGTCACGATTAACGATATGACAACGAATGAACTTCGTGCCTGGATTGCACGGGCTGAAAGCTACCTTGCGGATAATCTTGATTTTAACCTGACAGCAGTCGGACCTACTGTGATGTTTGCCTATATTTCTGAACGAAATATTCAAAGCATGCTTTTAGGAACTCTTGTTGCAGTTTTTCTGATTAGTGGTGTTATCCTGATTGCCTTACGTGATGTTCGGCTTGGAATCATCAGTTTGATACCTAATTTGCTACCAGCAGCACTTGCCTTTGGCCTTTGGGGTTTGCTTGTTGGGCAGGTTAATATGGCTGTTGCTGTTGTTGCGGGTATGGCGCTAGGCGTTGTTGTTGACGATAGCGTTCATTTTCTAAGCAAATATCAGATTGCTAGACGCGAATTAAAACTGTCTGCGCACGATGCTGTCATTTCGGCTTTTAATGGTGTTGGAACGGCACTTGTTGTCACAACCTTGATACTGACAGCTGGTTTTGGTATTCTAGCCCAATCAACTTTTGGCGTAAATAGCAATATGGCAATGTTAACAGGTATAGCCCTTGTCATAGCTTTGATTGCTGACATGACTTTACTTCCTGCATTGCTGATTGCCCTTGATAAGGATAAAAAAGAAAATGCACCTGTAATAGGTGCTAAAGAAGCATCACAAAATGCTTAAGTTCATGATGTTGTCTAAGGAGACTATGATGAAATTTGCTACTATAACCATGTTTGTCACATTAGCCTTTGCTATTATAACAACAATAACATTTGCCACACCTGAAAAGGGACTTGAGATTGCGATTGAAGCCGATAGTCGTGATAAGGGGTTTGGTGATTCAACTGCACAGATAACAATGATTCTTATGGATAAATATGGTCAATCAACTGAACGTACTATCCGTAATAGAACGTTTGAAGGTGATAACGAAGGTGACAAGTCTCTGGTGATCTTTGATAGTCCAGGTGATGTGCGTGGCACAGCTTTCCTATCACATACAAAAAAATCTGACTCGGATGACCAATGGCTATATTTGCCAGCTCTGAAGCGCGTTAAGCGTATCGCTTCATCAAATAAGGCAGGTCCTTTTATGGGAAGTGAGTTTTCGTATGAAGATATTGCGAGTCAGGAAGTTGAAAAATATACTTATAATTTCCTGCGTGATGAAGAGTTGAATGGGCTTGACTGTTTTGTTGTAGAATATGATCCAGTTGATCCCAAAAGTGGTTATAAGCGACAGATCGTTTGGATGGATAAGTCTGAGTACCGCGTTCATAAGATTGACTTCTATGACCGTAAAGATGCACTTTTAAAAACCTTGACATATGAAGATTATAAGCAATATCTAGATAAATTCTGGCGGTCTAATCGTTTGGTTATGATTAATCATCAGACAGGCAAGAAGACTGAACTTTTGTTTGCTGATTGGAAGTTTCGGACTGGTATGACAGAACGTGATTTTGAAAAATCTGCATTGAAACGGACACGATGATCACGTATTGTGCTAGCAGCTTTGCAATTTTTATTTTGTTAGTACAACCAGCTTTTGCAGGCAAAGTCAATGGCACGTTATCGTCACGGCTAGATTTTTATCCAGATCACTCTAAAGGCACGGCTTCAGAGGGGCGCTCAGCGGAAGTTAAGATTGATGCCTTTCATGATTTTGACGAAAATAGAATTGTGGGTGAATTAATTTTCCGTTGGGATGAAAAAGATAGTGGTCGCCGGATCACTGAAGCTCGACAGGCTTATTTTCGCAGTCCTTTTGCCGGATTTGATGTATTTGTTGGAAATAGACAAGAATTTTGGGGTAAGGCAGAAAGTAAAAATGTTGTAGATGTTATTAATCAGTCCGATGCAGCAGCAAATGAGGGTAAATCAGGTAAACTTGGGGCACCTTCTATATCTGCTGAAGGCTATCTAGATATTGGTGATTTGCAACTATGGTATATTTCTAACTTTCGAGAAAAAACATTTAATGATAGTGACGCACATCCAAGTAATGGAGTTCCAGTCAGTTCTGCTCAATATGCTCGTAAAGATGGCAAGGATGCAGACGACTTTGCTGTACGTCTTTCCAGCTTTGCTGGAGATTGGGATCTAGCAGGAAGTGTTTTTTACGGCACTGCTCGTGATCCTATTTTGTCTCTCAACAGTAATGGAAGTGCATTAAATCCATATTACGCTTTACAAAAATCAATTGGATTTGAAGCTCAATATACGGGCAATGTTACATTGCTCAAATGGGAAAGCCTTCATGGCACCCAAAGCAGCTTAATTGGAACGCATGATTTTACGGCGGCCGTTGTGGGTTTTGAATATACTTATTATGGACCATTTGAGACAATATGGGATATTGGATTGATTGGTGAAATTCAACATGACGACCGCCCACAAGCCGCAGCCAATCAATTTGGTGTTGCTGGTATAAGGCTTGTAGTTAATGACATTGCAGATAGTAATTTCTTATTTTTAGCATCAGTGGATCGTAAAACGGATCAGTCCTTTGTTTCTTTGGAAGCATCGCGACGGGTTAATGATGTCACCAGTGTCAAATTGACCAGCCAATTTTATAATGCACGTTCAGCTACGTCTGCATTTGGGCAACTATCGGATGATGATGCAATCACCTTAACGTTAAATATGTTCTTTTAGAACAATACGTATAATAGTAAACTTCAATCAAAAAATAAGCGGTGCTGTTTTATATTCAATTTTATCCTTAGCTATAATTACACACAAATATATTTAAATTTTTAGACCAATCTAACAAATTAAACCAACTTATTTACAAATAATCCTATAAGTTTATATTAATGGTTGTTTACTAAGCCAAGTTATTTTTCTTTTTAACGCGTTATGCTTTGGAAGTGTATGAATTTTATGGAAAATCTGCCCCCAAATTGAGAGGGCTATAGTTTAAACTAATATGATAATTTTTTTACTTATAGTATTGATAATAATAGGGAATATGGTTTATTCTTATCAATGTATTTTCCAAACACGCAAATACATTGAAAAATATGGCTTTGGTGAAGGCAGCGCAATTATGACAAGACTTGTTGGTACTTTTGCTGCCGGCTTTGCAATCACCCTAGCAATTGCTTTACTGACATCTATCGAAGGCGCTTGGTTACTATTTGTCTATGGTTTTGTGCAGGCATGTATTGGCGCTGTTGTTTGCTTTCAAACTATCCATAGTTATTGGGGTTCTGTTGACGGCGTAAAGACATCTGCTGAAGGGTACATCGCACCTGCTATAATAGCATTTTTAAATCTAATGGTACTTGTAATTGGTTGGGACTTTCTGTTTAAAATATGACTTCTAATATATTAATAGGAGAAAAACTGATGATGAATTTAACTAACTTTATAATTGTATAATATAAAAGTGTAACAGAAACAATGATTTAGGGATAAAAAATGGCTCCCCGGGACGGATTCGAACCGCCGGCCAGACGATTAACAGTCGTCTGCTCTACCGCTGAGCTACCGGGGAATATATCGATTACTCAATGGTTTGTTTTTAATCTAATTATTATAAAATGCAACAATTTAATAAAACAATTCAAAGTGTTGAATATTAATTATTTTTTAAAATTTTTTTTGCTATTTTTGAAATTTCTGAATGACCTAAAGATTTAGCGTTTATGAGTTTTATTATTTTACGGTCATTTTTAATTGTATTAGAGGAGTAAGACGGGTCATAATGGTTTTGTAAAAAACTCTCAGTAAGCTCTTCCCAATTTTTTTTTAGTATTAATTCTTTCCAACTATCAATTAATTTTTTACTAAGTCTTTTTTTTAAACCACTAAGTAAGGGATAAATCAGATCGGGGTTATCACACATATAATCATAATCTTTTACTAGAAAATTTGCTCTCAATTTCAGACCTGCTTTAATCTCAACCCTAGGCGAAATTATCATTTTTGCCCAAATTGATTTAGGTATATGAATATTACCAATTTTGCTGCTTTCTGCCTCAATATAAATATTTTTTTTAAGGTTAAGTTTTTTAAGATTATTAAATAGTTTACTTTCAAACAATTTTTGAGAAGGTTGCTCTAAACCTGGTATTTTGCCTAATAAGGATCCTTTATGATTGGCTAAACCCTCTAAATCTAAAATTTGTCCACCTAATTCACCAATATTTTGTAAAATTTTAGTTTTTGCAGAACCAGTTTTACCACTTATTAAAATTATTTTTAATTTGGAACCGATATTTTCAAAAAATTTTACAACGCTGTTTCTATATTCTTTATAACCACCATCTAATTGGTATGTTCTCCATCCTACTTCAGATAAAATAATTGAAAAGGCTTTTGATCTCTGACCACCTCTCCAACAATAAATCAATGGTTGCCATGAACCTTTTTGTTCAAGGAAATTTTTTTCGATGTGATTTGCAATATTTCTTGCAGTAAGTGAGGAACCTATTATTTTTGCTTTGAAGGTACTTTCTTTTTTATAAATGCTACCAACTTTTTCTCTTTCTTGATCAGATAATACAGGGCAATTGATAGCTCCTATAATATGGTCATTAGCAAATTCTGATGGAGATCTTACATCAATAATTGTATCAAAGTTTTTGTTTTCCCAATTTTTAATTGATTTATACTTTTTTACCATTTTTTATGTTATTCTAATTTTATTATCTAAATTGTTTACAAATCCTATTTCAGTAAAATTAATTTTGTTTTCCTTTAAAATTTTAAATTGTTTAGCTTTTTTTTCTTTTGGAATTATAAAGGCTAAACCTCCAACAGTTTGAGGATCATATAATATTTCATCTATTAACTTTATTTCTCTATCATAAACTAATTCTTTTTGTGCGGTGTTAAAATTTTTCTCGAATAATGAAGATCTGACATTTTTGGATAAAGCTTCCGTAACACCGTTAAATATAGGTATTTTATCTGGATAGATTGTCAGTCCAGTCTTTCCAACATCTCTTTTTATTAAATTTAATAGATGGTTTGCTAGTCCAAAACCAGTTATGTCTGTCATAGACAAAATTTGTAATCTATCTGAAATTTTTGAGAAATTAATATTTCCTTGAGACATCTGGTTAAGAACTTCAATGTGGTAATAACTATCAATAATATCGTTGTTTATACCCGCAAATATAATTCCAGACCCTATTCTTTCAGTTAATATCAAAATATCATTTACTTTTAGCTTACCAAGGGTTTTATTATTTACACTTTTTTTTTCGCCTATTACAGAAAAACCTATTACTGGATCTTTATCTTTGCCAATCATAGTATGTCCACCACTTATAGAACAATTAGCTAACTTTAAGACTTCTGTTGCACCAGAGGTGACTTGTTCTAAATCTCTTGAATTTATTTCAGAATTTGAAAATGGAAGTTGTAAAATCATTAGGGCTGAAATAAGTTTAGAATTGACCGCAATAATATCGCTAATTGCATGATTAGCTGCAATTTTTCCTAAAAGATATGGATCCGATACAATAGAGCTAATCATATCTACACTCTGATATAATTTTGGATAATTATTTATATTAATTGCATCTTCAGACGTTGTAATTATTTCTTTGGATAAAGTTGTTTTGAGAGAATTAAAATCTACTTTTGCAGCACAACCTCTACATTGCATTTGATAAGAGGGTATATTTTTATTATTTTTTTGAATAATAACATCAAAAACTTTAAATAAATTTCTAAATATATAATAATTATCTTGGTTTAAATCGTTGAATTTTTTAACAAATTTTTGATCTATTAATTTTTTTAAAAGAAAACTAAATCTTGAAGTAAATGTTAAATTATATTTTGTGGCAATGGCTAGTCCATTTGACAATCCTATTATTGATAAATAATTTTTTTGAAATTTATAGGGAACAGGTATTTTTTTTTGAATAAATCCTCTAATACTTTTAGCTAGAGGTTTTCCAGATTTTACCGCAAAAACACCTGATTTACTTAAATTTTGATCGTTAAAATCAACTATGTCACCAGCTGCAAAAACATAATCATAGTTTGTTTGGAATTTATTATTGACAATAATAAAATTATGTCGATTTAAATTAATACCTGATTTTTTTATCCATTCTGGGGCCATCCCATTTGTTGATAAAATTGACTTATCAATTTTTAATTTAGTTTTATCTGATAAAATTAATGTGTCCTTTTGCACCTCAATTACTTCTACTTTTTCAATTAGATTAATTTGTGAATTTTGAAGAGTTTGTTTTGCTACTTTTCTTGTTTTATTTGGGAAAGAACTTAACAGTCCATTTTTGCCAGTTATTATACTTATTTTCAAATTAGATTTTGTATTTTTGAAACGTTTTTGCAAACCTAAAGCCAATTCTACCGAAGCAGGACCTCCTCCAATAAAAGCAATATTATTATTTTTTTTCATTTCAGTTAAAAAATTATTTGATAATTTTGAGATTGGTTTTACTGGTACACAAT
The DNA here is from genome assembly GCA_902542765.1 of uncultured SAR116 cluster alpha proteobacterium. Lineage (GTDB taxonomy): Bacteria > Pseudomonadota > Alphaproteobacteria > Puniceispirillales > Marisalimonadaceae > Marisalimonas. The sequence continues at coordinate 7,989 of CACBVW010000022.1, forward strand.
ATTTAAGTGCCCCTTTGATAGTTTTATTGCTGCTTTGTATGCCTGTGTTTATTGATAGTACGTCAAATTTTATTTTTGGTCTGTTTTTTAAAATAATTTCTTTATTAATTGCTGAAATCTCTAAAACTTCTGAATGTATAAACCTAATCTTCAATTTGAAACAAAGTTTATAGAGGTCTATGTGAGTTTCTCTCCAAGTATAAATTCCCTCTATGAAACCTGGAATCATACCTGAATAAGGAGTATCAATTTCTTTACTAATTAATGTTATCCGGTTTCCTTGAATAGGTTTTTTTGATAGTTCCCTCATTAGCATAATGTGAGAATGTCCACCACCAATTAATACTAAGTCATTGTTTATTGGTATTTCTTGTTGCTTAAACATATTTATTACATCTAATAAATGGAGGCCCGAAGCGGAATCGAACCGCTGTTAACGGCTTTGCAGGCCGCTGCATCACCACTCTGCCATCGGGCCACAAGTTGGATGATTACTTCTATAACTCTTCAAAAGCATACAAGCAATTAAAAAAATATAGAATAATATTTTGTTTCTAATTTTCATGGTTATACTTAATT
>CACBVW010000023.1 GCA_902542765.1 uncultured SAR116 cluster alpha proteobacterium
CACATGTCTTGATGCGGCTGGTAGCTCTTCAAATGATGTAGTAAAAGTGAGAGTTTTTTTAACTAACATTAACGATAGATCTATTATTAATCCAAAAAGAATTGAATATTTTGGAGAGCATAAGCCTGCATCAACTTTATTAGAAGTATCTGCTCTTGTAGACCCCAGAATGAAAGTTGAAATTGAAGCTGAAGCAATTGTTACAAAATTATAATAAGAAAGAGAGTTTAGATGGAGTTAATTAAACTAAGCGCTAATGAAGCATTAAAAATGATGGAAGAAGATAGTCTTTCATCTGAAGAGTATGTAGAAGCATTTTTAAAAAACATAGAATTACGGGAAGATGACGTTGGTGCTTGGATTTTTTTAGATCCTAAACTTGCTTTAGAGCAAGCAAGAGAAGCAGATAAAAGACAGAAAGATAACAGCGCAGGCAAATTAAACGGCCTCCCAATTGGTATTAAAGACATTATTGATACAAAAGATATGCCTACAGAAAATGGATCTCACTTATGCAAAAACAGAAAACCATCTAAAGACGCTCATTTAGTTAGATTACTGAGAGATGAGGGTGCTGTTATTATGGGTAAATGTGTTACAACTGAGTTTGCCTTGTCAGGTCCTGGTAAAACAAAAAACCCAAAAGATTTAGAATGCACCCCAGGTGGCTCTTCGTCGGGTTCTGCTGCTGCCGTGTCAGACTATATGGTACCTTTAGCAATTGGATCACAAACAGGCGGTTCTGTTTTAAGACCCGCATCATTTACAGGTATATTAGGATTTAAACCAACATTTGGAACGATATCTAGATCTGGAATGTCACCAATTTCTCAAAGATTAGACCACCCTGGTATATATGCAAATTGTGTTGAAGACATAGACTTAGTTGCCTCAGTAATTTTATCATATGACAGTAATGATTTAGATATGATTCAAAATTACCAATATAACAGAACTATGAGTTTAAATAAGCCAATTAAATTTGGATTTGTTAGAGGGCCTGTTTGGAATTTTGGTGATGAGGACATGAAACATGAAATTGAAGAGTTTGTAAAAAATGCACAACTTGACATTGAAGAGTTAGACCTTGGAAAAGATTTTGATGATGCAGCTAAAGCACACGAAATTATAATGAACGGATCTATTGCTAATTCTCTAATAAATTATTACCAAATTGACAAATCTAATCTTCACCCCTTTACTGTTAAAAGAATCGAAGCAGGAATACCAGTATCAGCGAGTGACTACATATCAGCAATAGAACAAGCAAAAAAAATGGAACAAATTTTAAAACAAATTTTTAAAAAATATGATGCTATTATTACCCCTGCGGCACCAGGACAAGCACCTCGCGATCTAATGAATACTGGTAATGCAATCTTTAACGGATATTGGACTATGATGGGAGTTCCTGCAATCAGCCTTCCTTTTTTAAAAGGTAAAGATGATTTACCAATTGGCATTCAATTTATTGCAAATTGGAGAGAGGATTTAAAATTATTGGAGATATGTAAATATATTTTAGAAAAAGAAAAGCTTGCTAACTAGAGAAGTCAGCAAGCTAAATTATTTATATATTTAAAGTAAACCTATTTTCTTCATGTAAGAAAGATTTGACTCTAAAGCCTCTTTTGCAAGTGGGCTTTTTGATGCAGCAGAATTCCACGCCTCAACAGCGATTTGTCTGAACTTTGCTCTTTCACTAACTGGCCAGTCAATGATTGTTAAGTCACCAGCTGCCTTATCTTTTGCAACTTGAGCTCTACCGTCAAGGCCAGCATCTCTCAGCTTAGCTGTCCAAGTCATGTAGGTCCAAACTGTTAAGGCAGTTTGATGTTGTTTACTCAACTTATTAAAAACTTTTTTGTTAATGATAGTTTGTAGGTTCGCCATTGAGTGAATACCAGGGTAAAGTGGGTACTTTGCAATTTTATGGAAACCACTAGCATGATTGTTAATATAAACAGAAGCATCAGCGGCATCAACAATACCCTTTTCTAGAGAAGTATAAACCTCAGAGAAAGGAATTGAAGAAGGTGAAGCACCTGCTCTTCTGAAAACATCAGCAGCTAAACCTTCAGGTGATCTAATTTTAACACCTTTAAGATCAGCTACGCCATTGATTGGAACCTTTGAAACAAGAGCTTCTTTTCCGTAAGGACCACAACCTAGAACGAGAATTTTACCTGGTAAAACGCTATCATATATTTTTTGAAGCATTTCTTTTCCACCACCGTGCATACAATACTCTTGATATTGTTTCGGTGTATCGTAACCTGCAATCAAGTCCCCCATAATTGCAAAAGCTGGATCTCTTCCTGCAAAGTATGCAATAGCGTTGAAATCACCGTCTAGGATACCGTTTGCAACCGCATCAATTGTTTCTCTGTGAGGTACAACAGACTTTGTAGGTAATCCTTCAATTTGTAATTTGCCATCAGTAAGATCTGATAATATTTTTGCCTTTTCACCCATGTAAGTGTGAGCCCAGTCACCGGCTTTGGAACTCATTTGAAACTTAAGCTTCTTCGCACTAGCAGCGCCAGTAAAGGTAAGGCCAGCTACGATTAAAGCACTTATTAAATATTTTTTCACTATATTCCTCCTTTTGTGAAAATTAGCTGAAACCATCAGCTATATAAAACATCATCCATGTAATTAAAACCGCGAAAGCAAATCCAGCAATCCACGCCCAGGGACCGTAAGTATCTACATGATCGCTTCTAACAGGTTTAGCCAAAATTTCCTCCTTGGTTCTTGACATACTAAAATTAATGTCTCTAATAGATACTATTATAGTTCTTAATTCTAAGACAATTGCAAGTTAAAAATTCGTATGGGGGAAATTTAATGGCAGAAACAGTCCAGAAGCAAAGTTTAGACTTGGATAACATGGATAATTTTGAGACTGGCAAAGATAGTTTTGCCTTTTTTGACCATTTCAGTAAGTTTTCTGGGCTAGCTGTAGCACAACTTTATTTAATATGTGCTGCTGTGACAGGATACGAAGTTATATCAAGATACGTGTTTGATGCACCTACTCAGTGGGTATTTGAAGTTGTAATGGTTTTAGCTGCAACAGCATGGATGTTGTCAGCTGCTTACGTAACTTTGCACAAACGTCATATCGGAATAACGGTCTTTTATATAATGGCATCGGATAGAGGTAAATGGTGGCTTGATTTTATTGCATATGTGGTTGGCATAATTGCTCTATGGTTACTAATCGATGATTCAGTCATTCGTGCTCTTGATTCAGTTATGATGCTTGAAAAGGCAGGAAGTGCCTGGAATTCTCCACAGCCAATGATTTTAAAGTCCATGCTTACAATTGGTGCAACCACTTACATAATTCAATTAATGATAAATTTGTACAGGCATTTTAGTTCTAACATTGCAAAAAAAATAGTTTTAGGAATTTGTGGTTTGATAATTTTGAGAATCACTTGTGTTATAATAGTCCACTTCATAGGAGAAGAGAGTTTTGCTGGATATATAAACTCCATCTATGCCGCAGTCGGAAGTCAGATTAATCCACAAGATTACATTAACATGCAGGATATGAATATAGGTACTGCAAGTATATTAATTGTCGTGTTAATGCTGGTATTGATGATGACAGGTATGCCTCTTGGAGTTGTTACCTTATTTGTGTCAGTTCTTAGTGCTCTTTGTTATTTTGGTTATGGAGGACTTTATTTAGTCTCAACCAATGCTTTTGGGCTATTAGAAAAATATCCATTAATTGCAGTACCACTATTTGTGTTAATGGCATCCATTCTAGAAAGAGCTGGCGTAGCAGAGGATTTATTTGACGCTATGTCAATTTTTGCTGGAAAGCTTAGAGGTGGTGTTGCAATTCAAACAATTGCCGTTGCAGTTGTGTTGGCAGCAATGTCAGGTGTTATGGGTGGAGAAATTGTTATGCTCGGTTTAGTAGCTTTACCACAACTCTTGAGATTGGGTTATGACAGAAAAATGTCTATTGGTTTAATTTGTGCTTCTGGTGCATTAGCAACCCTTATTCCGCCTAGTATCATTATGATTATTTATGGCTTATCTGCTCAAGTAGCTATTGGAGATCTTTTTATGGCTGGAGCTGTTCCTGGTTTAATGCTTGCTGGTTTATATGCTATCTATGTACTAGCCAGATGTAATATTAACCCAGCAATGGCACCCACGGCAGAAGAAGTAGCAAAAGCAAGAAAAAAAGAAATGAAAATGTCTAAAGATAAACTCTATGCAGTTTTCTTGAGTATCTTTTTGATATTCTGCGTTATGGGTTCAATTTATGGTGGAATTGCATCGGTAACCGAAGCTGCAGCAGTTGGAGTTTTAGGTGCAATTTTTGTTGCTTGGTTTAGAAACTCATACAGTTGGAATTTATTACAAGTAGCCCTTGCTGGAACAATGTCCACTGTTGGAACAATTATTTGGCTAATTTTAGGAGCAGTAGCATTTGTTGGAATTTATAATCTTATAGGTGGCGCAGATTTCATGAGATCCTTGTTTTCAGGATTAGGATTGCCTGCTATAGGAATTGTTTTTGTTATGATGGGAATATTAGTTATCCTTGGAACGTTTATGGAGTGGATTGCAATAGCATTTATAACAGTTCCTGTTTTTGCTCCTGTTGTAGTTGGAATGGCACCAGAATTAGGATTAGAGCCTGAGTGGGCAGCTGTGTGGTTTGGTGTGTTATTTGTTATGAATATTCAGATTTATTTTCTTTCACCACCATTTGGACCTGCATGTTTTTGGTTAAAATCCGTTGCACCAGCAGATATAACCTTACAAGAAATATTTGTATCTGTTCTTCCGTTTATAGCTCTACAAATAACGGGGATGTTATTAGTAATGTTTTATCCGGATATTGCTTTATGGTTTCCAAAGTGGCTTGGATCATAGATAGTTATTAATGTAAGGATAGATTTGCAACCAACCATCTAGAGTCATTTTAGATGATAGGTAAACTAAAAAAGCAAGTCCTAAATATGATAACCATTTAAACTTAGTTAATAGGTTAACAATAGCAGTTGCAAACAAAGCCATTATTAATATTGCAAAGGCTATTCCTAAAATTAAAAGGGTTTTATTATCCCTTGCTATTGCCGTAATGGCTATAACGTTATCAAGAGACATTGAAATATCGGCTATAATGATAGTTATCAGTGCTCCCCTGAGATCTTTTCCAGACACGTCTTTTTGGAGCTTTTCTTTTTCTTCATCTGATGATGAGAATACTTTTATATCATTGTAAAATTTCCAACAAACCCAAAAAAGTAATAACCCACCTAATAAAAGTAATCCAGGTATACTAATTAAATAAGAAGCAACTAGAGCAAATAAAATTCTAAGTATGGCTGCAGCCATTAAGCCAATGAAGATTACTTTTTTACGACTTTCTTTGGGAACAGCTGCTGCTGCCATTCCAATTATTAGAGCATTGTCACCAGATAATACAATGTCAGCAATAATTATTTGAGTTACATCTAATATCCACTCAAGCAAATCTAAATCTCCAAATTTTCGGATAATTAACATTGTTTAAATTTTTTATCAATGAAGTACTAAATTTAATTTAACCGAATTTTTATATTTAACGATTGATATGAAAACATAAATGACTACTATCTCCTGAAACAGAGGTAATAATAATGAATAAAGACTACAATTATATCATCATTGGAGCTGGCTCTGCTGGTTGTGCTGTTGCAAATAGATTATCAGAAAATCCTAATAATAAAGTATTATTAATAGAAGCTGGAAGATCCTCACATCCTGTATCAAGACTTCCAGCAAGTTTTGCACTTTTAATTGATAATCCCAAAGCCAATTGGAGATATAGGTCTGAGCCTGAAGAAAATACTTCTAATAGACAAATTCCTATACCACGTGGGAAATTACTTGGAGGATCTAGCTCTATTAATGGGCTTGTCTATGTTAGAGGTAACAAACTTGATTATGATACTTGGTCTCAAATGGGTAATACTGGCTGGTCTTATGACGATGTTTTACCATTCTTTAAGAAAATTGAAAATTACCAAGGTGAAATAACAGAACTTAGAAGTTCTGAAGGCCCGTTAAAAATTTCTGAAGTTGTGGATAGAAACCCAATTTATGACGGGTTATTTAAAGGTGCAGGAGAAATAGGTATTCCTGTCAATAAAGACTATAATGGCGATGAACAGGAAGGTATAAGTTATACTCAAACGACAATTTTTAAAGGCGAGAGAATGAGCGCGGAAGTAGCTTATTTAAAACCGATTAGATCAAGAAAAAATCTTAAAATAATTACTAACTCACTTGTTACAAAGTTGTTGTTTGATGGTAAGACGTGTGTTGGAGTAAAAGTTAAAAACAAAAATAAAATTCAAGATTATTTTTCTCAGAACGAAGTTATTTTATGTGGTGGAGCTATAAATTCACCACAAATATTAGAGTTATCTGGAATTGGAAATCGATCTATTTTGGAAGAAAAAGGAATATCTTTAGTTCATGAATTAAAAGGAGTTGGAGAAAATTTAAGAGACCATCTAGGTCCAAGATTAGTATATAACATTACTAAGAGAGGTATATCATATAATGATAAGGCTAGAGGTATAAATTTAATAAAACAAGTTCTGACTTATGCTTTTAAAAGAAAAGGTTTCTTAACCTTGCCATCAGCTCCAGTTCTCGGATTTTTCAAAACTAGAAAAGAATTAGTTGCCCCAGACATTCAGGTACATTTTATTCCATATAAGGTTGTATTAAATAATGGAAAAAGAACCTTGGGAAAAGAACCAGGTATTACCTGTACTGTTAATCAAAATTTACCTGAAAGCAAAGGAACTATTCATATTAAATCGGACAATCCAGAAGAATATCCTAGCATAAAATATAATTTTCTATCTAGCCAGTTAGATAGAGACACTCTAGTTGCAGGAGTTAAATTAATAAGAAAACTAATGCAATCAGAGGCAATGAAAGAATTTTGTGATACAGAAATTCAACCTGGGTACGATTTTTCTTCAGATGAAGACATTATGCAATTTATCAGGAACAAAGCTGAGACGCTTTATCATCCTTCAGGGACATGTAAAATGGGATTTGACCAAGAATCAGTTGTTGACAAAAATTTAAAAGTTCATGGCATTAAAGGTCTTCGTATAGCTGATGCTTCAATAATGCCAACGCTAATCTCCGGGAACACAAATGCAGTTTGTATGATGATTGGTGAACGTTGTGCTGACTTTATATTGAATAACTAAAAATGGTAAATAGATCTGATATAGAAACTTTTTGGACTCGAGGTGACATTCATTCAAGAATCCATAAAGCTATGTCAGAAGCTGGTTTAAATGATAGAAAATTAGAGATTGAAGATTTATTTCCTATTGATCAGTATCATGCTCGAGGGATTGCAGCTACTGTAGATCTCGGGAAAAGGATGCCAATATCTGAAAATCAAAGAATTATAGATATTGGATGTGGTCTTGGAGGACCTGCAAGATATTTTGCAAAACAATTTAAATGTTTCATAACAGGAATAGACATAACACCTAGCTTTATAGAAATTGGTAACAAGTTTAACAATCTTACCTCAATGTACAAGCAAGTATCTCTTCAAATAGGAAATGGTGAAACTCTAGATTTTGAGGATGAAACTTTTGACGGTGGATATTCGCAACATGTAACTATGAATATAAAAAACAGAAAAGATTTTTTTTTGGAAGCATTTAGAGTTTTAAAAAAAGGGACTTTTTTTGCTTTTTCAGAACATGGATTAGGGCCAGAAGGAAATCCAATTTTCCCATTACCATGGGCTGACACAGCAGAGATGAGTTTTTTGTTCTCTCCTGAAAGTACAATAGCCTTATTAGAAGAAGTTGGATTTTATGATATTCAAATTATAGAAACATCTGAAAAATATATTTCAGGTTATGAAAAAATGATAAATACTAAATCTAAAACAAATCCTATTCTAGGAATTCATGTAATAGGAGGAGCAACAATGAAACAAAGATCTAGAAACTCTATGCAGTGTATTAAAGAAAAGCGTACATTACCATTTGAGATTGTATGTAAGAAATAATTTTAAAATCTAAAAATTCAAAATTATTCTTTTATTCATTTTACCTTTGTTTTCTATTTTCACAGATTTAACATGATTAATCTCAGATGTCTTATTTACATGTGTTCCACCACATGGCTGAAAATCAATATCATCTCCAATTTTTATCATTCTAATTTGCCCTGATCCTCTTGGAGGTTTCACCGACATAGTTCTAACTAATTCTGGATTTTCGTCTAACTCTTTATCTGTTATGCTTGATATATAAATTGAATAGTCTTCATCAATTAATTTATTAATTTTATCTAATACTTCTTCTTTATCAGGCTTGCTTTCAAGATCAAAGTCTAGACGACCT
>CACBVW010000024.1 GCA_902542765.1 uncultured SAR116 cluster alpha proteobacterium
CTATTAGATTGGTTGAGAAATTATCATAAACTAACTGGAACAAAAGAAGGTTGTGCTGAAGGAGATTGTGGTGCATGTTCAGTTATAATAAATAAAAAAAATAAAGATGATTCAAAACCCATAAACTCGTGCTTAGTAAGATTAGGCCAAGTAATAGGTAATAACATTACAACCATAGAAGGTTTAGGTTGTGATAAAAATCCTCATCCATTGCAAATGGCTTTTTCAAATGAGTATGCTTCTCAGTGTGGATATTGTACGCCAGGATTTATTATATCAGGTGTTAGTTTAATAAATTCTGGTAAAGTAGTTAATAATGATACAATAAATGATGCAATTTCAGGAAATTTATGTAGATGCACTGGTTACTCTCCAATAATAAAGGCAATTAAATCTGTATCAGATAGAAAAACAAAATTAAAAAAAGTTGAAATTATTAATAAGGAAAAAAAAGTTCGTTTCGGAAACATTACTTATTTAAAGCCAAATAATTTAAAAGAGCTCAAAGATTATTTAGAAGTAAAGAGTTTTCAATTTGTTGCAGGTGGTACAGATTTAAATCTTCTAAGACCTATCATAAACGAAAAGGAAAATAATATTATATGTTTAAGTTCAATTAAAGAGTTGAACTTCATCAAAAAATTTAAGAAAAAAATGGTTCTTGGAGGAGCGGTCACAATTGAAAATTTTCTTGATTCAGTTCGATCAAAAATGCCTGAATTAATAGAGATTCTTCAAAGGTTTGGATCACCACAAATTAGAAATCAAGGAACAATTGGAGGAAATTTATGCACGTCAAGTCCAATTGGAGATTTAGCCCCATTATTAATGGTTTTAAATTCTGATATAAATGTGTTTGGAAAGAATGGTATTAAAAAAACAAACATAAAAAACTTTTTTAAGGGTTACCGAAAAAATATTTTGAAAAAGGATGAAATAATTTTATCTATTGAAATACCTTATCCTAACAAAAAAAATAAAATTTTTTCTTGGAAGCTTTCTAAACGATATGATCAGGACATATCAACTATTTCTCTTGCCATAAATATACAAACTCAAAAGAATATAATAAATGAAATACAAATGGCTGCAGGAGGCGTGGCAGCAACACCAAAGAGTCTTGACAAATTATGTAAATCAATACTCGAAAAAAAATTAGATGATGCAATAGATTTTGCAACTGAAAATTTAGATAAATTTATCCAACCAATCTCTGATTTTAGGGGTTCAAGTCATTATAGATTAGAGGCAATGAAGGGACTATTTAGAAGATTACAAATTTGTTTAAGGCAAGATAAAGAAAGTTTATCAATAATGGAAGTTTAAGAATGAATAATTTAAATAAAATTCCAATTCACGATTCTTCTTTAAGGCACTCCACTGGTCAGGCTATTTATATAGACGATATGCCTGAGCAAGAAAATTTATTGCATGGGGCTCCCGTTCTATCAAAAGTTGCATGTGGAAAAATAAAAAAAATTAATTCTGATAAACTAAATGATCTACCATTTTTTACAAAAATAATAACAGCAAAAGACATTCCTGGCGAAAATGAGATTGGTCCTATCAAAAAAGGTGAGCCTATTCTAGCAGACGAATTTTTTTCATATTTAGGCCAACCAGTCGCGATTGTTTTGGCAAAAACACATCAAGAAGCCATCTATGCGAGCAGCTTAGTTGAAATTGAACTGGAGTTTAAAACTAAACCTATTCTTAATTTAGATGACGCTTATAAACAAAAATCTTTTTTAGAAGATCCAATGATTTTAGAAAAAGGCAACATAAAAAAAGATATGTCTAAATCAAATTATACTTTATCTGGTGATTTTGAAATTGGTGGACAAGACCACTTTTATTTAGAAACTCATGTTGCCATAACTTTTCCTGGAGAAAATGACGAATACGTTGTCTGGTCAAGTACTCAGCATCCTACTGAGGTTCAACACGGTGTTGGAAAAGTGTTAAATATACCATCAGCCAAAATTGATAGTAAAGTTAGAAGGTTAGGAGGTGGATTTGGCGGAAAAGAGAGCCAAGCAACTATTTTTGCAGCAATGTCTGCTTTGGGAGCCTATTTAACACAAAAACCTGTAAAGATACGTCTTAACAGACATAATGATATGACAGCTTCAGGAAAAAGACATGACTTTAAAATATATTACACCGTAGGATTTACAGTTACTGGCAAGCTTCTGGCTTTGGATATAAAGCTTCTAAGTAATGGTGGTAATGTTTTAGACCTTTCAGGGCCTGTAATGACAAGAGCTTTAACTCATCTTGATAATTGTTACTTTATAAAATCACTAAAAGCTATTGGATATGTGTGTAAAACTAATACAGTTTCAAATACAGCCTTTAGAGGTTTTGGCGGTCCACAAGGAATGTTGACTATTGAAAATATACTTTATTCAGTTAGTCAATATTTACAAAAGCCAATAGATGAAATTCGCCAAATCAACTATTACTCCAGATTAAATGGTCTTAAAACACCATACGGTCAAATTGTAAAAAACTTAAGGATTGATAGGATTTTAGATGAGGTCTATAAGTTAAGTGATTATAAAAACAGACTTAGAAATATTAATAAGTTTAACTTAAATCAAAAAGCTAATAATTTGCCTTTTAGAAAAGGTATTGCCCTCATGCCAGCAAAGTTTGGCATTTCATTTAATAAACCATCATTAAATCAAGGAGGAGCGTTAGTCCATGTATACTCTGATGGATCAATTAGATTAAATCACGGTGGAACTGAGATGGGCCAAGGGTTATTCATTAAAGTTGCCCAAGTAGTTGCTGAATGTTTTAAGGTTCCTCTTGAACAAATTCACATTACTTCAACCAATACTGCAGAAGTACCAAACACCTCAGCTACAGCAGCTTCTTCTGGTTCAGACTTAAATGGAATGGCTGCATGGAACGCATCAAATGTTATAAAAAACAGAATGATCGACCATGCTGCAAAATTATTTAAAAAAAATAAAAAAGATATTGTTCTTAGTGAAGGTAGAATTATTTGTGGTAACAGAAGTTTGTCTTTTTCTGAGTTAGCATTTTCCTGTTGGGAAAATCGAATTTCTTTATCTTCTACAGGTTACTATAAAACTCCCAAAATTTCATGGGATCAAGGTAAATTGAGGGGTCATCCTTATTTTTATTTTACATGGGGTGCTGCAATTTCTGAGGCTTTATTAGATATAAATACCGGAGAGAGTAGAATACTAAGAGCTGATATTGTTCAAGATTGTGGAAATTCTCTTAATGAAAATATTGATATTGGTCAAATTGAAGGAGGTTTTATTCAAGGTTTGGGGTGGTTGACATGTGAAGAATTATGTTTTTCCAAAGAAGGAAAATTACTTACAACTGGGCCGTCTACATATAAATTACCTGGGAGTAGAGATATTCCTCAAATTTTCAATGTTAAATTACTAGAAAAAGCAGATAATGAAGAAAAAACCATCTTTAGATCAAAAGCTGTCGGTGAACCGCCTCTACTACTTGCAATTTCTCATTTTCTGGCGCTGAAAGAAGCAATTAAGGCTTCTTCAACAAATTCAAAACCTGAGCTTCTTAATTCTCCAGCTACTCCATCTGAAATTTTGAGAGTCTTAAAAGTTTAGCTATCAACAACATCTTCTCTAACAATTGTTTTTTTTGGAATTTGTGAAAATTTTACTCTTCATCTTTACTATAATTATAAATTTAAAAGTTTGATAAATATTGTTACATTACAAAATAAAAAAATTTTCGAGCTTTAGTATGAAAATATCAAATTTATTAATTAAAAATGCTCAAATAATTGCAACAATGGATGATGATAGAAAAGAAATATCTAACAAATCTATTTATTGTGAAAATGGCAAAATTATTGACATCGGAGATCTTGAAAATTTTAATTATAACCCTGGATTAATAATTGATGCACATGAAATGGTTGTTATACCTGGTTTGGTAAATACTCATCATCATTTATTTCAAAATTTGACACGCTGTTATCCTGGCTCCCAAAATGAGTCATTATTTGGATGGCTTACAAATTTATATCCTATTTGGAGTAAAATATTACCCTCTGATATTTATATTTCAACTTTAATTGGATTATCTGAAATGGTTATTAGTGGGTGTACTACTTCTAGTGATCATCTATACCTCTTTCCAAATGGATCAAAGCTTGAAAATCAGATTGAAGCAGCAAGTCAGGTTGGTTGTAGATTTCACGCCACTAGAGGCTCAATGAGCATAGGTGTTAGTAAGGGAGGACTTCCGCCAGACACACTTACTGAAAACGAAAACTTAATTATAAAAGATTGCCAAAGGGTGATTGAAGATTTTCATAATTCATCAGAATTTTCAATGTTAAAAATTGCTTTAGCACCATGTTCTCCATTTAGCGTTAGTCAAGATTTGATGAAGCAAACTGCTAAGTTAGCTAGAAATTACTCAGTTAGTATGCATACTCATTTAGCAGAAAATAACGAAGATATTATTTATACCAAACAAAATTTTGGTATGACCCCAGGTGAGTATATTGAAGACTTAGGGTGGGTTGGAGATGATGTTTGGCATGCTCATTGTGTAAAATTAAATGAAGACGAAATTGAATTATTTTCTAGAACAGGTACTGGTATTGCCCATTGTCCTTGTTCAAACATGAGGTTAGCAAGTGGGATAGCTCCTTTGAGAATGTGGATAGATAAAGGTGTGAAAGTAGGGTTAGGTGTAGACGGTTCAAGTTCAAATGATAGTGGATATCTTTTAAATGAAGCTCGCCAAGCAATGTTGTTACAGAGAGTAAACTCAGGTGCTAATAAATTTTCACCAAGAGAAGCATTATTTACTGCAACAAGGGGTGGTGCAGAAGTATTGAATAGAAATGATATTGGTCAGATTTCTATTGGTAAAGCGGCAGATTTTGCAATATATGATTTGAATAAAATTGCTATGTCAGGAGCTTGGAGTGACCCTTTAGCAGCTTTAGTATTGTGCACCCCTGCTGAAACTGCTTACACTATTTGCAATGGAGAGGTAATATCTCAAAATGGTCATTTAAATAATTTTGATCTTAATTTATCTTTAGAAAAACATAAGATTGCGTCAAAAAGATTGCTGGATTTATAGAGTTATAAATCTAGTTTCATTATCTGTAAAATGATATTCTTTTAAATTAATAGAAGTATCTTCTTGATCATTTATCCTGTCAATCACCCAAAAATCTTGTTTCTTTTTAACTAAAAGAGGGTGGTGCCAAACATTTTTATTGTATGTAACACCAGTATCTCCTCTAACATGGAAACATCTTAAAGTATCTAAATTTGGTAATTCATTTTTTTCCTCACTAACAACTATTAACCAATCATAATCTTGAATTGGAAGAAAACTTTGTGAGGCAACAGGATGTTTTTCCATAATCTTTATTTTTATAGGAAGTTCTCTTGGTAAACCAGAAAAGATAGAAATACCTGAATTTCCATCTTTACTTTCTAAATCTAAATTTGAAATGTTATGATATCTAGTAGTAGTTCCTTGATTGATAGAACGCAATTCTGATGCATTTTTCTTTTCTAAAACATTCCCAAATCTAGAAAAAATATTAGAATCTAATTTTTCAATTGGAATATTATTCATTTAAAAATTTTAAACCAAAAATTCTTAATCTTGATACCCCTCCGTCAGGATAAATATTTAATCTGACATGAGTTACACCTTCAATTGACGTATCATTAACTTCGTAATTATGAATATTGTCTGCTTGAAGTTTTGATTTATCCAAGATGTATTTCCAATTATGTGAGTCATTAATCACTTCTTCTAAACCTTTGTTTTTATCAAAGTTTGATGCTTGCACTGATGCTTGATCTGGATAATTTCCTTTAAAATGAGCAGTATCTATTTCAATTTTTTTTATCAGACCCTTGGTTGCTAATTTAATTATAATCCAGTCATTACCAGGTTCTCTTCTCCTTCTAGTTTCCCATCCATCACCCATTGTTTTTCCTCTTCCATGAGATAGAAGAGCAGATACGTCACCATAATGAGCATTATTATAAGCAACAATAGAACCACCTAATTTTAAAGATGATAATTCAATTAGATCATTTTTATTATCATAATTCTCCCAATTAAGTTTTACTTCACCAAATAATCTTAATCTTGCAACTCCTCCGTCAGGAAAAATTTGTAATTTTATGTAATTAACTTTTGTTTTTGATTCAATTTTAAATTTATTACTGGAATCACCTTTTAAAGTTGTTTTAGTGAGTATTTCAATCCAGTCAGAGTCTTTGCTTGGTTTTTGATCACTATATAGACCTTCAATTGAAGCAAAAGGAGGAAAATTTCCGGTAAAAAAACTTGTATCAATATCTATCTCAGTAATAATTCCTGGAGATCCTAATTCTATTATAGCCCAATCATTGCCACCATCTCTTCTTCTTTTACTCTCCCATCCATCCATCCATTTTCCGTGCTCATCATATTTATCTTCAATGAAGACTGGCTCTTTGTCATTTAGCATACGGGAAGCTTCACCGAAAAAATCATCAGAAACTTCAATTATTTTTGTACCAATTTTTGGAGAAGCTAGATTAGTTAAATTTTGATTTATATTGTTAGTGCTCATTTTTTCCCTATTTATTTAAAGCATACAAAAATCTCTAGAAATATATTTTCCTAAATTTTTGTTAACTATGAATTCATTTTGATCGTAAATTTTATTACCTCTTAACCAAGTTTGTATTGGCCATCCAGTAATATCTAAACCTTCATAGGGCGTATAATCAGAGCCATGACTTAGATTAATTTGTTGAATTTTATTTTTTTTATTAGGATCCCAAATTGTTATATCAGCATCAGATCCAACTTTAATTGATCCTTTTTGTGGATAAAGTCCATACATTTTGGCAGGATTAGTAGAAGTTAGCTCTACAAACCTTTCCAAGCTGATTCTATTTTTGCTTACTCCTTCAGAAAACAAAATTGGCAATCTTGTTTCCACTCCTGGGATACCATTTGGTACCCATTTAAATGATGTTCTTGCTCCAGGCCTGTCTTTACCCTTACTATCTTTAAAACGGAATGGGCAATGATCTGATGAAAAGATATCAAAAGTTCCATCGATTAATCCATCCCAAATAGCTTGTTGACTTTCCAAATCTCTTGGCGGAGGTGAGCATACGTATTTTGCTCCCTCAAAATCCATATTTAATCCCCTCATATCATCTTCAGTTAAACAAATATACTGAGGGCAAGTTTCAGAAAAAATTTTAATTCCTTTATCTTTTGCCCATTTAATTTGAGATAGTGCCTCCTCTCCAGAAACATGAACAATTACAATTGGAATATCAACTATTTGGGCATGACTTATGGCTCTGTGCGTTGCTTCTCTTTCCACGATCTGAGGCCTAGACAAACCATGATAATAAGGGGCTAATTTGCCTTCATCTTCTAATTTTTTTGTTAAAAATCTAATAGCATCATATCCTTCAGCATGGACCATAACTAACGTTTTCTCATTTTTAGCAACTTCGAAAACTTTCAAGAGTTCTTCATCATTCAAAACCAGATCGTCATATGTCATAAATACTTTGAAAGAGGTATAACCATCTCTAGCTAGTGCAGGGAGTTCTTGTCCTAAAACTTGTGGTGAGGGATCACTTATAATTAAGTGAAATGAAGTATCTACGAACAAATTGCCATTAGCCTTTTTATGATAACTTTCTACACATTCTCTGAGGGATTGTCCTTTTTCTTGCATAGCAAAAGGTAAAACTGTGGTATTACCTCCAGCTGCGGCAGATTTTGTAGCGCTCTGAAAGTTGTCAGCCATTTCAACGTCTGGTCCTGATGGTTGATCTATGTGGACATGGGCATCTATACCGCCAGGTAGAACTAATAGGTTAGAAACATCCTCTACAATTTTTGCGTCAGCATTAATCTCGCCTATTTGACGAATTTTTCCGTCAGCAACGGCAATGTCGCAGTCTTCTACACCATTTTCAGTTACTGTTTTTCCATTTTTAAAAATTATGTCAAAGTTTTTCATGAACTATACTCCAATGACTATTTATTTTTCAGATTATGAACGCTCATATAAAGTTCATTAATTAAACTTCTTTCGTTTTCTTCAAGAAAAGAAATATTCCCGGGTGGCATTGCATAGGATAGCACAGACTGTTTGTATATATTATCAATATTGTTTATTATATCTGTAGGTGTTTCTAAATTGACTAATTTTGGAGCATTTTTCATGTTTTCCCATAAAGGCTCTTTTGCATGACACATTGAACATTTAGATACAATT
>CACBVW010000025.1 GCA_902542765.1 uncultured SAR116 cluster alpha proteobacterium
ATAGAAAATTGCCTTTGAAGTGTATTATATAAATTTAATTCGATCATTTTGAGATTTATTTTTTTAAAAATTTAATTATTATTATTTAATCTTTCTTTAATTTTATCTTTCCCCATCATTAAGACTAAATTTGCCATTTCTGGTCCATTATTCTGACCTGTAAGGCATAACCTTAGTGGTTTGAAAAGTTCTTTACCTTTTTTACCACTTTCTTTCATAAGAGATTTAGTCCAAACCGACCAAGTATTTTTATCAAATCTATCTTTAGGAAGTGTTTGCAATGCTAATTTTTTAAAATCTTTATCATGTGGAACCTCTTTAATATCTCCATAAACAATGTTCCACCAAAACTTTACATCATCTAAATTATTTATATTTCCTCTAATTAAATTCCAAAATTCGTTAGTAATTTTAAGATCTAATATATTTAACTGATGACTAATATCTGTATAATCTACCAGTTGAAAAAATTTAGTATTCAAAGTTGATAACTCTGTTTCATCGAATTTCGGCTTTGAATTTCCAAATTTAGTAATATCAAAACTTTTTACAATTTGTTTCATATCTCTAAAAATATCTATTGAGTCTGAAGTTCCAATTTTGGCTAGCAAAGAAGAAATAGCTATTGGTTGAAATCCTTTACTTCTTAATTCTCGAAGCGATAAACTTCCAAGTCTTTTTGAAAGTCCTGTTCCAGTATTATCAGTCAGTAGTGACAAATGACCCATTTTTGGTGGTAATGATCCTAATGCCTCAAATAACTGTATTTGAGCAGCTGAGTTTGTCATATGATCTTCACCTCTTAAAATATCTGTTACTTCAAATTGGATATCGTCAACTACTGAAGCTAAAGTGTAAATAACCCTTCCATCTTCTCTTAATATAACTGGATCTGACAAATTAGACATATTATATTTACTCTCACCCTTTACGAGATCGTTCCAGTTTACAACTTCATGATTAAGGAAAAATCTATAATGTGGTTTTTTTCCTTTTGACTTCAAATCAGCAATATCTGAGTCCGATAATTTTAATGCAGACCTGTCATAAATAGGTGGTTTTCCAGAAGTTAGTTGGCTTTTTCTTTTTAGGGATAATTCTTCCGCCGTCTCAAAACACGGATATGCACGTTTTTTTTCTAATAAAGTCTCTAAAGCTTCATTGTAGGATAAAAGTCTAGAAGATTGTCTTTCTATACTATCCCAATTTATATTCATCCAACTTAAATCTTCTTTAATAGCATCTTCATATTCTTTAGATGATCTTTCATTGTCAGTATCATCAATTCTAAGCATAAAGTGACCATTTTTATTCTTAGCATACAAGAAATTAACTAATGCAGTTCTAAAATTTCCAATATGTAAATATCCCGTTGGGCTTGGTGCAAATCGAACTTTAATCATTAATTTTCCTAATTGGTAAAAATTTTAAAATAAATGTAGTAAATTTTAATTCCAATTCCTAAAACCACTAGTTAGCGGATACCTTCTGTCTCTACCAAAAGCTTTTTCAGTAACTTTTGGCCCAGGTGCTGACTGAAATCTTTTGTACTCTGATCTTGATAACAACATTGAGATTTTTTTTACATCATTTAAATCAAACCCTTCACTTACTATTTCATCTAACGACTGATCCTCTTCAACTAATTTTTTTAAAATAACGTCAAGGATGTCATATTCTGGTAAGCTATCTGTATCTTTTTGATCTTCTCTTAATTCTGCACTAGGTGGTTTAGTAATTATTCTATCTGGTATTACAATTCCCTTAGGTCCTAAAAATTCTACTGGTTTGTTTAAATTTCTCCATTTACATAATTTGAATACATCACTCTTCCAGACATCTTTTATAACAGCAAACCCGCCACACATATCCCCATATAATGTTGCATATCCAACTGCGTATTCTGACTTATTTCCTGTGGCTAATACCATTGATCCATATTTATTTGATATTGCCATTAATAATAGTCCTCTAATTCTAGATTGAATATTTTCTTCAGTAATGCCGGGCGGTATTTTTGGGCCATTAAATTTTAATAAAATTTGATCAATAGTTTTCATACCCTCTTTGATATCTAAATATGAGTAATCAATTCCAAGATTAGATGAAGCCATTTCAGAATCTTCAAGGCTTTCTTTACTAGTATAGGGGCTAGGCATCATAACTGCTTTTACTAAATTTGGTCCTAAAGCATCAGTTGCTATTGCAGCTACTAGTGCTGAATCAATGCCACCTGACATCCCCAGTACAACACCTGGGAAACCGTTGTTGTGAACATAATCTCTTACGCTTACAACAAGAGACTTGTACAATGCCTCGATATTAGAAGAGATATTTTTAATGTTTTTTTGAAAATTCCATTTATTTTCAATTTTATATAAATCAATATTCAATATTTCTTCTTTGAAATCATTTAGTTGTACTGTTAATTCTCCACTATGACTTAAACAAAAAGATGAGCCATCAAAAACTAATTCGTCTTGCCCTCCTACCCTGTTAAGGTAAATTAAAGGTAATTTAGACTCAAAAACTCTTGAAACTGCAACAGACATCCTTTGATCAATTTTTTTTGTCGTGTACGGAGAAGCATTAATTGAAATTATAATCTCAGCTCCTGTTTCTGACAGACAATCTATCACTGTTTCATTCCAAATATCTTCACATATTGGTAATCCAACTAATGTTTCTCTAATTTTAACTGGGCCTGACAAAGAACCAGGTGTAAAAATTCGCTGTTCATCAAATACTCCAGTATTTGGAAGATTGTGTTTATCCCTAAATGACAGAATTTTCCCTTGATCCAAAACAAAAACGGAATTTCTAATTTTATCTTGATCTTTTCTTGGAGATCCAAGAATTATTGCAGCTTTACCATCACTAGTTAATTTAGCTAAGTCACTAATTTCATTTTCTACAAGCTCTAAGAAATCATTTCTTAGAACTAAATCGTCAATTGGATACCCTGTAACATATAATTCAGGAACAACAATAATATCTACATCCTTACTCAAATCATTTCTAATAGAAATAAGTTTAGAAATATTTCCTTTAACGTCTCCTACTTTGGGATTTAATTGGGCAAGTGCTATTTTCATTTTATTTTTCAACAATTGACTCATTTACTAGAATTATTACCGCTTCAGTAAAAACTCTCTTCCAAGTTTAACTTGTGACTTACCACCATATGAAATTATATCAGCTGTAGCATATGTTTCTGACCAACGACTAGGTAGATACGAACCTGTTCCTATAACATTAACAGGTACTTTCGCAAGTGAAAAAACCTTACACTTCTCTGGACCAAATCCACTTGAAGCAACAATTTTAACTTTTTCAAAACCAGCATTATCAAGTATTTCTCTCAAATGCCATACAGCAGCTGCAGACACTCCAGTGCCAATTAAATAACGAAGTTCTTGTTCAGTTCTGTAACCACGAATAGCTTGAGGAGCATTTCTTTCTAAAACCGAGTAAGACCCAGCTACATCAAGTCCTTCAATATATCTTCCACCATGAGTATCTATTCTAAGTGACAAAGAGTATTTATCAGCTAAACTTTTAAATGATCTACAAACTGTTAAACCATCTGTTATTTCTTTACCAAAATAATCAATAAGAACTGTTAATGGCTCATCTGGCCAAGTTGAGTGAAACATTTGTGCTGCTTTTAGTGTTGATCCAGCATAGCCAATTAAGGCATGAGGCATAGTACCTAAACCTTTTGTGTTTTCAAATAAATGAGCTGTTTTGTCAGTAGCGCATCCTATAAAACCTATTGCTTCACCTTCTGACTTAACCCGTTTAGAGCCCACAAATGCTCCATAAGCCATTAAATCTGCCATGTCAGCACCTGCACAATGTCTTGCATCCATAGCTAAAAAAGATGTTTTAGGTAAACTCTCTACCATTGCTTTTGCATTGTAAGCAGCAACACAAGTAGCTCCAATTTTTTGAAGTAAAGCGGTTTCTAAATCAACTAATAATAAAAAAGAACCTGATATGTACAATAAAGGTTCTCCAGCTCCAACATCAGAACCTTCAGCAAAACAACGTTTAATATTAACGCTACCTTTTCTCTCTTTTATAATCTGGTTTAGCCAATCTATAGCTGGATTTAAAGCAGAAATAACCGGCCTTCTCATGAAAATTGCATATGTAACTTCTGTGTCCCCAAAGGAAGAAACAATATCCTTTGTTCTTAAAAAATAAGTGTCTGTGACTGAAGCTAATTGGCTTGGATTTGGTCTTAGATCTCTGGGCCAATTATTTTTTTCTACAATTTTAAAACTATGCTTTTTCTTTTGATTACTCAAAACATTTCCTTAAGATACTGCGGCAATTTGTTTTTTTTGATTATTTCTATTTTCTGTGAGCAAGTCAGCTACTAAAAATGCCAACTCAAGAGATTGAGTTGCATTAAGTCTAGGATCGCAATGAGTATGATATCTATCAGCTAAATTGGATTCATTAACTTCATACACTCCACCAACACACTCTGTAACATTTTGACCTGTCATTTCAAAATGCACCCCACCTGGTATCGTATTCATTTCATTATGAACCTCAAAAAAACCTTTAACTTCCATCATAATATCATCCATTTTCCTAGTTTTAAATCCTGATGATGCTTTAACTGTATTTCCATGCATTGGATCACTGCACCAACCTACAATCAATCCAGACCTCTTAACTGCTGAAATTAATGGTTTTAATTTTTTATGTATTTCTGACGAACCCATTCTAGCAATCAAAGTTAGCCTACCTGCTTGATTAAGTGGATTGAGCTTTTCAATTAATCTGAGCAAATCGTCGGGTTCTGTTGATGGTCCACATTTTAAGCCTATAGGATTGGCTATTCCTCTCATATATTCAACATGAGCTTCATCAATACTTCTTGTTCTATCTCCAATCCATAACATATGAGCAGATGTAGCAAACCAACCTTTCTCTTCTGTTATAGTGTCTTTTCTAGTAAGGGCTTCTTCATAATTAAGTAACAATCCTTCATGAGATGTATAAAATTCAGTTTCACGAAGTTGGACAGTGTTTTCTGGTGTCATACCACAAGCATTCATAAACTCGAGTGAAGCAGTTATCTGAGACGCTAACTCTTTGTACTTTTCTGCTTCTTTAGTACCTCTAACAAACTCAAGGTTCCATTCGTGCAACTTTGTTAAATCTGCCATACCACCACTTGCGAACGCTCTTAATAAGTTCAACGTTGAAGCAGATTTATCATAAACTTGAATCAAACGATCTGGATCAGGTTCTCTTGCTTTTTTGTCGAATGCCATGTCATTTACCATATCACCGCGATAACTAGGTAAAGAAATATTGTTTATTTCTTCAAAAGGAGATGATCTAGGCTTAGAATATTGGCCAGCTAATCTACCTATTTTAACAACAGGCAAGGCTGATCCAAAAGTGAGAACAACAGCCATCTGTAACAATACTCTAAAACTATCTCTTATATTATTAGCATTATGTTCAGCAAACGACTCAGCGCAATCACCACCTTGTAATAAAAAAGCATTACCTTCAGCCACATCAGCCATCCTTTTTCTTAATCTTCTAGCTTCTTCAGCAAAAACTAAAGGCGGTCTGATAGATAACTCCTTTTCCACACTATTTACCTTAGCAAGGTCATTATATTCGGGCACTTGCTTAATAGGAAGTTTTCTCCAGCTATCTAATTTCCAATCAATCATGACTTTTCCTTTAAAAACAAAATCAATATAAAATTTTTATTAACAATCCTCAAATAACAGAATTTAAATTTTTCTTCAAATTACCAGTTAAGTTTATCACTAAGATCTCATAGTGACAAACTCTTCAGCAGACGAAGGATGTATGCCTATAGTATTATCAAAATCAGATTTCAATGCTCCTGCTTTAATTGCTATTGCAATTCCTTGAATTATTTCTGCAGAATCTGGCCCAATCATATGAGCTCCAATAACTTTTTGAGTTTTTTCGTGTACAACTAGTTTCATCAGAGTTCTTTCAAGATTTCCAGATATTGTATTTTTTAAAGCTCTGAATTCACTTTTATACTCTCTTGCATTTATACCATTCTTTATAGCTTCATCAAAACTAAGACCTACAACTGCAATGGAGGGTTGACTAAATACAGCACTAGGAACATTTTCATAAGAGATAAATCTATTCAATCCTCCAAATTCTCTATCTGCAAAACAATGTCCTTCTGCAATAGCTACAGGAGTCAATGTAATTTTATCTGTAACGTCACCAATTGCAAATATCGATTTAATATTTGTTTGGCTATGCTTATTTACTATTATTTCACCACGACTTCCTGTTTTTACACCAACCTCATTTAATCCAAGATTTAACACGTTTGGCAATCTGCCAGTTGCACCCATAACAGTTTCAACTTCAATTTTCTTTCCGTTTGATAATTTAACACTATAATTTTTGTTATTCTTTTCAATTTTTGAAATTGTAACTCCATTATGAATTGTTATTCCCTTTTGCTTCATAGATATCATCAAAAACTGCCTTATATCTTTATCAAAGCCCCTTAAAGCCATATCAGCCCTAAAAACAAGATGTGTATCAACTCCAAAACCGTTAAATATGCCTGCAAACTCAACAGCTATATAACCAGAACCATATATAACAATCGATTTAGGAAGTTTACTTAAATCTAGAGCTTTATCAGAATTAATCATATAATAATTACCATCAAAACTTGGAAAAGAAGCTTCACCTCCTACTGCAATCATTATTTTTTTTGATGATAACTCAATAATCTCATCATTACTTTTTGTAATTGAAACAGTATTTGGTCCAATAATCTTGCCCCAACCACTAATCAGTTCACAACCAGCATTTTTAATCAAATTTACATAAATTTCGTGAAGTCTGTCTAATTCTTTATTTTTTTTTATAATTAAGTCATTCCAGTTGCTATTAAAGTTATCAATTTGCCAACCAAAACCCTCTGCATCTGATACTTGTTCTGAAAATTGAGATGCATATACTAGTAATTTTTTTGGGACACAGCCTCTTAAAACACAAGTGCCACCTGCTCTATCTCCTTCAATAACAAGAGTTTTTGCTCCATAAGATGCTGAAATTCTAGCAGTTCTCGTCCCGCCTGAACCAGCACCAATTACAATAAGGTCATAATCAAAATCTGACATAAAATCCCCAGCATAAAAAATTATTTAAAATTTTGCCTCACCCATCATTGTCATGCCTGCATCTTTTGTACTCGTAAAGCAATTCAGATTACCGTTTTCATTGTTTTCAATGTTGATAAATAAATTGTCATTTGCATATACAGGTGCAACGCCTCTATGTGAGAAAAAATGCGCTTTCGCTTTTTTATATTTTTCAGCAGCTCTTAACATAAGGGTTGCTTGAAGTGGCCCATGAAACACTAAATCTTTATATCCTTCTTCTGAAGTCGAATAAGGGTAATCATAATGAATTCTATGACCATTGAATGTAATTGCTGAATATCTGAATAACATTGTTGGATGCGTAAAAATTTTTTCTTCATAATCAGACTTTTTAAATGGTAAATCTTTTTTAAAAATCACATTATTTTTTGTTTTTTCTATATCTCTATAAACAAGATCATGCTCTTCTTCGATCATTAGCTTATCTTTTACAAAAAACTGATATGTTGCTGTTACAAAACATAACATTCCAGACTTACCATTT
This sequence comes from uncultured SAR116 cluster alpha proteobacterium, assembly GCA_902542765.1. Taxonomy (GTDB): domain Bacteria; phylum Pseudomonadota; class Alphaproteobacteria; order Puniceispirillales; family Marisalimonadaceae; genus Marisalimonas. The sequence continues at coordinate 7,693 of CACBVW010000025.1, forward strand.
TTTAAATTTATATCCACCACCTTAGATATTTTTTTTACTTGATCCCCTATTTTCAACGAATGAAAAAAATGTGTTCGACATCCAGCCCACATTCTTCTCGGAAGGGGAACAGGGGGTAAAAAATCTCCCTTTTTTGGATGAGAATCTTTTCCAAGTAGAGAGGATTTAACCACAGCTGGTCCTAGTGCCCAATGAAGACCAGATGAGGCTATTTCACCATTTTCAGGATTACCAGGATCAATGTCAAGCGTTGCCCTAAACCTGGTTTCCAACGATTTTGTTACTTCGTCGAACATAGTCTCTTCATTGCCAATCCAAGATTTTAGTTCGTTTACATTAACATCCATTTTTATATCTTTTTGTAATTATAAATAAATTTTATTTAATATATTGAAAATTATAATCTAAAACAAGTTAACTATAG
>CACBVW010000026.1 GCA_902542765.1 uncultured SAR116 cluster alpha proteobacterium
AGTAAAGAGGAACCAAGGCAGTATAATAAAAACATAAATGGCTGTTTATATTTAATTTCAACTCCCATAGGTAATTTTGATGATATTAGCTTAAGGGCTATTAAACTGTTAGAGACTGTAGAAATTTTGCTTTGTGAGGATACCAGAAAAACAAAAAAATTACTTTCACATCTTAATATTAAGCGCAAAAATCTTATTTCGTATAACGACAACAATGCCTCAAACAAGAGGCCAGATATTATTAATAAACTCCTTTCAAAAAAAAATATTGGCATGGTAAGTGATGCGGGAACACCATTAATATCTGATCCTGGTTATAAACTTGTGAAAGAGTGTTATTTAAATAATATTAAAGTTACTCATGCTCCAGGTCCTTCTTCTGTTATTAATGGTTTAATATTATCTGGACTTCCAACAAATCAATTTTATTTTGGTGGATTTGTTTCTTCCAAAAAAAATTTAAAAAAAAAACAATTTATAGCCACTCAAACATATAACATGACAGGGATATGGTTTGATACTTGTCTGAGAATTAAAAATACACTTGCTGTTATGCAAGAAGTTTTTGGAAATAGAAAAATTTCAATTGCAAGAGAATTAACAAAAACCTATGAGGAAATTATCACTAGTGATTTAAATAGTGTAATAAAATTTGTTGATGAAAGAAAAAAAAGTAACAATCCCCTGAAAGGGGAGGTTATTTTAATAGTGGGAGGTTATATTAAAAAAAAATTTAATATTGAGACATTAAGTGTAATTATAAAAAACAAACTTGAAAAATTGTCACTTCGTGACACTGTAAACGAAGTAATTATAGATACTAAATTACCTCGCAGGGTAGTATATAATGAGGCAATAAAAATAAGAAATGATCTATGTAGAAAAGTTTAACAATGACAATCTTTTTTTTTAATTTATTGTTCTTTATTTAGAAAGGGTTAAGAATGAGAAATTTATTATTTATATCAATTATTACTTTCTTTCTGCAGTCATGCGCTCCAATTGTTGGCACCATTGGTATGGTCTCTTTAGGAGCTGCATCTAAAGAAAAAGGGTTAGGCACAACAATAAACGATAACCTTATAAGAACAAAGATATCTAATCTGATTTATAAATATAATGAAGATTTGATAGCAGATACTAAAGTATTTGTTAATAATGGATCAGTTTTATTCACAGGTAAATTAGAAAATCCAAATGATAAAATTCAATTCTCGAAATTAGCTTGGAATATAAGAGGTGTTAAAGAAGTTAATAACGAGATTCAAGTTACTGATGTATCTTCTATAAAAAATATTGCAAGAGACATAGCTTCATTGGGCGAAATAAGAGCTCGGTTAATGTCAGATAAATCAATTAATAGTATTAATTTTTCAATAGATGTAGTTAACGATAAAGCTTATATTAGCGGAGTCGCCACTGATGATCTTGAAATGAATCTTGTAAAAAGTCATGCTTCGAGTGCAAGATTCATAAAAGAAGTTTACAATTATATTATACTAAATAAAGATACAAGATGATCCGTAAACTGAATATAGCATTTTTAATGGATCCTTTGGAAACATTGGATCTCAAAGGTGACACTACTTTTGCTCTTGCTCTGGAGGCCCAAAGAAGAAAACACTGTATAAATTTTTTTAAGCCTGAAGATTTAATATTCAGTAACAATGATGTTTTAGCAAATATCTGTAAATTAGAGTTGTTCTCATCAAATAATTTAAATGAGTTTAAATATCACGATACTTTTATAAAACCACTATCGAATTATGATGTGATTATGATGAGACAAGATCCTCCCTTTAATATGGCATATATAAGTGCAACTCATATTCTTGAAAAACTACCAACTTCAACATTAGTTGTAAACAACCCTTTTGAAGTTAGAAATTCTCCAGAAAAAATCTTTGTTACAAATTTCTCACATTTAATGCCAAAAACGTTAATAAGTCGAAATATTAATGCTATCAAAGAATTTAGAAAAAATTTCAAAGACATAATCATAAAACCACTTTATGGAAATGGCGGACAAGGTATATTTCATGTTCTTCCTGAAGATGAAAATTTAAATTCAATCTTAGAGATGTTTTTTAGTCAAAATAAAGAACCCCTAATGATACAAGAATATTTAAAAGATGTGAGGAACGGTGACAAAAGAATTATTTTGTTGAATGGAGTAGCCGTTGGAGCAATAAATAGAATTCCAAAATTAGGTGAAAGTAGATCAAATATGCATGTTGGAGGAAAGCCTGAGAAAACACAATTAACTGAAAGAGATAAGCTTATATGTAACGAAATTGCACCTTCTTTAATAAAAAAAGGACTATATTTTGTTGGAATAGACATAATTGGTGATTACATCACTGAAATAAACGTAACTTCTCCAACTGGAATAAGAGAAATAAAAAATTTGGATTCAATAGCGATTGAAGAAATGTTTTGGGATTTTATAGAGAATAAATTAGAAATTTAATACTTAACCCATCATTTTTCCTAAATTGTCTCCAGCTAAAAAATGAATATGAAAATGAGGTACATCTTGATTACCATTATTGCCTGAATTGGTAATAATTCTAAAACCTTCTACTTCAACTTTGTAATGTTCAATAATTTCGTTAACCAATTTCCAAAAACTTTCATGTTCTTTAGTTGAGGCGTGTTTTGTAAAGTCGTAAAAATTAATATAAGGGTTTTTAGGAATTACTAGTATGTGAATTGGTGCTTGAGGATTAATATCTGAAAAAGCCAAAGCATGTTCATTTTCTAATATTTTATTACTAGGAACTTCAGATCTTAATATTTTAGCAAATATATTGTTTACATCGTATAAATTATTCATTTTTAACCTCTATTTTTTTTTTCTTCAATCCCAGATTTTATCTTTCTAGAAGATAATTCTTTCCAAATTTCACTAGGATCAATGCCCAAAGTGACCCAGACAACTAAAACATGATAAATTAAATCTGCAGATTCTTTTATTGCGCCTTGTTTATTTTTTTGTATAAAGTCTATGATAAGTTCTGATGATTCTTCACCAATTTTTTTCGCTAGTAATTCAGGATTTTTTATCAAATGAGAGGTATATGACAGTTCTTCACTAGATTTTTTTCTTTGTTTTAAAACATTATATAATTCTCTTATTGTTTGTTCACTCATTTTGATCACAATCCCTTACAAGTATCCCATTTTCAAACATTTGTTTTTTAACTGAGTGTATTGTATGAATACCATAATGAAAAATTGATGCAGCCAGAACTGCTGATGCTCCAGCTTTTAAAACAACCTCAACCATATCTTTTGGACTTCCAGCTCCACCCGAGGCAATCACTGGAACAGAGACATTTTCAGCAATTAATCTTGTAAGTTTTAAATTATAACCTTTTTTTGTTCCATCTGATCCCATTGACGTCAATAAAATTTCACCAGCTCCATTTTTTTCTCCCTGCTTTGCCCATTTAAGAGCGTCTAAATTTGTTTTTTTTCTTCCTCCGTGAGTGGTTATCTCATAACCACTGGGCATATTTGTGTTTTCTATCGCATCAATTGCCAAAACAACACATTGGTTTCCAAATTTGTCTGACGATTCTTTTATTAGATTTGGATTATAAACCGCAGATGAATTAATTGATACTTTATCAGCTCCTGAGTTTAATAAATCTCTAAAATCACTTATATCATTTACGCCCCCTCCAACAGTAAGTGGTACAAAACAAGACTCAGCAGTTTTAGAAATTACATTAAACATTGCTCTTCTTTTTTCATAAGTAGCAGAAATATCCAAGAAACAAATCTCATCAGCGCCTATTGTGCTATATTGCTTTGCTTGTTCAACTGGGTCACCAGCATCCTTTAAGTTAATAAAGTTTATCCCTTTTACCGTTCTGCCATTGTGCACATCTAAACACGCTATAACCCTTGTGGAAAGCATTAGATTTTTGCTTCCTTAATTTTTTGTAAGGCCTCTGAGAATGAAAACTTTTTATCATATAATGCCCGTCCAACTATTACCCCTTTAACACCACTTGAAGATTGTTTTGCTAGTCTTAAAATATCATTTAATGAAGAAACCCCCCCTGAAGCAATAACTGAATGTGGGATTGATTTGGCAAATTTAGTCGTTTGTTTTAAGCTTATACCTTTTAAACTACCATCTTTAGTTATATCAGTATAAATAACAGAACTAACAATAGAAGAATCAAGGCCTTTGATTAAATCAACAGCTGTTACATCGGATTGTTTTTTCCAACCGTGTGATGCAATCATTCCGTTTCTAACATCTGCGCCTACAACAATTTTTTGTGAATACTCTTTTTCGAGTTGGTTTATAAAATTTGGATTTTCAAGTGCAAGTGTGCCCAAAATCACTCGATTTACTGAATTCTTTATCCAAAAATCAATATCATTGATATTTCTTATGCCCCCACCTAATTGAATTTTCACTTTTTTATGAAGCTTATGTAAAATTTTCTCAATTACTCTTTTATTTACATTCTTACCAGTAACTGCACCATCTAAATCTACAATGTGCAACCACTCAGCACCTTGATCAACAAACCACATAGCTTGATCTAAGGGGCTGTTGTTATAAACAGTCTCTTTTTCCATTTCTCCAAAAAGAAGCCTAACGCATTTGCCATCTTTAATGTCAATGGCAGGATACAATGTGAAAACATTTTCTTTCATTACTTTAGTTCTTTATAATAATAGTAACCAGCTATATATTTTCCATCTAATAAAACTGACTTAGGATTAATACCAGATCTTACATATCCAGCCTGTTCATACAATTGAATTGCTCGTAATTGAGTTTCTCTTACTTCTAAATTAATTATTTTAAAACCATCTTGTTTAGCTTTCAATTCAGCTTTTTCAAAAACAGCTTTGGCAAGACCAAATCCTCTTGCCCAAGATGCAAAGAAAAAAGTACTTAATGTGCAAGAATGAGATTGAGCTTCATTATTTTTAGCTGGTTTTATTAACTGGGCAGAACCTGCTACAACATTGTCTAATTTCCCAATAATCAAAATTCTTTCTGGGATAAGCAAAACCCCTTTCCAATAATCTTGAAGAGTTTTCAATGATGGTGGTGAAATCCATCCAAAACCTCCTCCAGCCAAAATTGCCTCTTCAGTTGCATCACATAATTCTTGCAAATCAATTTTACTTAGACTTTTACATAGCTCTGCTTTGACGTTATATTTATTTAATTTCTTTTGCATTTAATCTCTCAAGTATTATGGTCTCCATTTTAGCCAGTTATATATAAATTTTTGCCCAGAATTACCACTCTTTTCTGGATGAAATTGAACTCCTATATAATTTTCCTTTCCAATTATTGCTGGAATTTTTTGACTATAGTTAGTGTTTGCTATTATTTGGTTAGTTTGTTTACACTCCAAAGCGTAAGAATGAACAAAATAAAATTGTTCGTTTTCACTGATATTATTTAAAACAGGATGATTATTATACTCAATTTGTAGATTATTCCACCCCATATGGGGGATTTTATAATTCCTACCAAGGTAATCTAGACCTTTTGTTTTTATTTTTTTAAAATAACCGTCAAGCCAACTGAAACCCTCGGTTTTTTGTTTTTCTAGGCTAAAATCAACCATAAGTTGCATACCCACACAAATTCCTAAAAATTTTTTTCTTTTGTTTATAACTTCCCTGCTTAATAGTTCTATTAAGCCCTTTATATCTTCAAGGCCTTTTTTACAGTCTGGAAATGACCCAACACCAGGTAATACTAGATGATCAGCCTTAGAAATTAAGTCTAATTTGTTAGTAACTTGAATTTTAAATTCTAATTTATTGTTTTTAACAGAATTTCTAAAAGCGTTTTCTACTGACCTCAAATTACCAGAACCATAATCAATTATAGCCAGTTTCATTTTACATATTTCCAGTTAAAGTTCCTTTTGTAGATGGAACATTGTCTAAGTTTCTAAGATCAAGATTAATCGCATTTCTGAGAGAAATAGCCATAGACTTAAAACATGATTCTATAATGTGATGTGTGTTTTGACCATAAATATTTTCAATATGAAGCGTAAGTTCTGCAGATTGGGAAAAAGATTGAAAAAACTCTCTGAATATCTCAGTTTCAATATTTTTTATTGTTATATTTGGTAAGAAAACATTCCAGACTAACCAAGGGCGTCCAGAAATATCAACGCAACACCTAGTTAAACACTCATCCATAGGTAAATAGCTGAAACTATATCTTTTTATGCCTTTCTTATTACCCAATGCTTCTTTAATAGCCTTGCCAAGTGCCCAACCTACATCTTCCATCGTATGGTGTGAATCAATTTCAAGATCGCCCTTACATTTCATATCAATGTCAATTAAGCTATGTTTTGAAAGTTGTTGGATCATATGATCAAAGAATGGTAATCCTGTTATTATTGAATTTTTGCCAGTACCATCTAAATTAACATTCACCTTAATCTGAGTTTCATTAGTTTTTCTATCAACAGACGAAACTCTCTTATGAATTATTTTAGTCATTTTTTATCCATAATTATTGATAATTTGTTTTGTATCTATTTTTAAGCCTTACTAACAAAGCTCCTTCACCGCCAAAATTATTAGGTGCCACATTGTAGTTTATAAGAAATTTATCGAGAAGTTTTTCATTTAACCATTTTGGCACTTCCTTCTTCAAAACACCTTTATTATTTTTTCCTTTTCCAGTAATAATTAATATAGTGCGTATATTTCTTTCATAACAATTAGAGATAAATCTATGTAATAAAAACCTTGCAGAATAAAGGGTGTTTCCATGAAGATCTAGTATCATATCTGGTACTAATTTTTTTTTCTTAAAACTTTTAGGACTACTTAATGATTTATTCTTGAAAATACGTTTATTATTATCTTTCTTATTGTTTAATAGACTACCATTTTTAGGAGATAAAACATATTTTTCTAAATTGGATACATAATTTTCCCATACTTTTTTATCGCATTTTGAAATTGCAGCCATACTTCTAATTACTTTTAGTTTCTACAAGCGTCCAGTTAGGATTATTATCATGTATTTTTCTTTCAAAAACCCACTCATCTTTTACAAGGATTTCATTTTCACTGTTACCATCGATTATATTATCATTTTTATCAGTTAGCGCTCTAATTTGGAAAGTTTCAAAAATTACATTTAACTTTATAGATGATTTTGTTATTGTTGAATTGGTAATTTTATTTTCTTTTATTGATTTTAATTCAATAATAAGTGTTTCTTCTTCATTATTTCTTTCATCAATAGCTGTTTTGAAACTTTTAAGGACAGATGGTTTAGTAAAACTTTTAATACTATCTAAATTACCACTAACAAAGCTTTCTAACACCATTCTGAAAAAATTTTTTGATCCAGATAGAAAATCATTGATATCGAAATTAGGATCAACATTTAGGATATCACTCAAATCTTTGTCATTTAGGTCATTTTTTTCAGATTTCAGAGAGACAACATTACTAAATTGTTTTTCCTGTGTTTTTTTATTTATACTAGTTTTTTCAAAACCTGTTTTTGTACCCAAAATATTTTTAAGTCTAAAAATCAGAAAAACTGCTATTACTCCAAATATCAAAATATCTATGTAGGGGAAACTGTTCTGCATGTTTTAAGC
>CACBVW010000027.1 GCA_902542765.1 uncultured SAR116 cluster alpha proteobacterium
GACTAAATTAAATAGTAAAATCATTGAAGTTACCAACAGAATAATAGATAGAAGTAAATATTATAGAAAACGATATCTGGATAATGTCGTTGCTATGGAAGATGATAATGATAACGATAGGGGTTCAATTGCATGTTCTAACATGGCACATGTGGTAGCTGGCTCACCTTCAACAGAAAAAGACTCAATTTTACTAAATACTAAACCAAATATTGGCATTGTATCAGCTTATAATGATATGCTTTCTGCTCATAAACCGTTAGAAAATTTTCCAAAAATAATTAAAGCTGCTGCAAATCAATTTGGTGCAACAGCCCAAATGGCAGGTGGAGTTCCTGCAATGTGTGATGGAATTACCCAGGGAAGACCTGCGATGGAACTATCTCTTATGTCGAGAGACGTAATTGCAATGTCAACAGCAGTTTCACTAAGTCATGGGGTTTATGATGCAGCATTGTGTTTAGGTGTTTGTGATAAAATTGTACCTGGACTTTTTATTGGAGCTCTTTCTTTTGGACATTTGCCAATTATTTTCATTCCAGCGGGACCAATGTCATCTGGAATTCCTAATGAAGAAAAAGCTCAAGTAAGAAAAGCTTTTGCAAAAGGTGAGGCTTCAAGAGAAGAATTATTAAAAGCTGAAATTTCATCCTATCATGGAGAAGGTACATGCACTTTTTATGGGACAGCAAACTCCAATCACATGTTAATGGAAATCATGGGTTTGCATTTACCTGGTGCTGCTTTTATTCATCCTCATAGTGATTTGAGAAACGCATACAATGTTGCTGCAACACAACAAGCAATCCTTATTTCAAGAAAGGGTCAAGATATAAGGCCCATTGGAAAAATTATAGATGAGAGAAGTTTTGTAAATGCTATAATTGGTTTGCTTGCAACTGGCGGATCAACTAATCATACATTGCATCTACCAGCTATGGCAGCTGCTGCAGGAATAAAGTTGTTGTGGGAAGATTTTGAAGATTTGTCAAAAATAATTCCCTTATTAGCAAAAGTTTACCCAAATGGCAGTGCTGATATAAATCAATTTCATGCTGCTGGAGGAATGAGCTTTATAATTGGAGAACTTTTAGATGAGGGTTTATTGGATGGATCTGCTAAAACTGTTTGGGGAAAAAATTTGTTTGATTATGTTTCAGAAGCAAATTTAAAAAATTCTGAATTAGTTTGGCATAAAGAAAAATCAAAATCATATGATGATAAAATATTAAGAAGTGTAAAAGATCCACATCAAAAAAATGGTGGGTTAAAAATGTTAAAAGGCAATCTTGGTAAGGGGGTTATTAAAATATCCGCTGTAAAACCTGAACATTATAGAATAGTAGCTCCTGCAATGGTTTTTAACAATCAAGAAGATGTAAAAGAAGCATATCATAAAGGTCTTTTGAATAAAGACGTTGTAGTTGTTGTTAGGTTTCAAGGACCCAAGGCCAATGGTATGCCAGAATTACACGCATTAACGCCTATTCTTTCTAATCTCCAAGATATGGGCTTTAAAGTAGCTTTAATTACTGATGGACGAATGTCTGGTGCATCAGGGAAAGTTCCTTCTGCAATTCATGTCACACCGGAAGCTATTGATGGTGGTACGATATCAAAAATACAAGACGGAGATAAAATAGAAATGGATGCTAATACTGGAAAACTTAACCTTAATGAAGATTATTCAAATAGAAAAAATTCTAAGCTCGAAACAGACCTTAGTAATGGTTTCGGAAGGAATTTATTTTCACTTTTAAGAAAAAATGCAATTAGCGCTGAAAGTGGTGCAGGTCTAAATTTAATTAATGATTAATCATAAATCTTAAGATGCAGAAGCAATAGCAGAATGAAGTAAAACATTTGTACTAGAACATGCCCATACAGGTTTTATCTCCTCAGCTTCGTTATGACTTAAGCCATCAACACAAGGGCACATTATCATTGCTGATGGTACTACTGTATTAATCCAACATGCATCATGTCCCGCACCAGAAACTATATCTCTGTATGAATATCCAAATTTTTTAGCACTTTCTCTTATGTTATCAAGACAAAGTTTATCAAAGGCTACAGGATCAAATCCACCAATTTGTTCCATTTGAAGATTTACTTCGTATTTCTTACAGATTTTCTCAGCACATGACTTTATTTCTTCTTCCATATCATTAAGTTTTTTTATGACAGGAGATCTAATGTCTATTGTAAAAGTAGTTTGACCAGCAATCACATTTCGTGAATTAGGTGAGACTTCAATGTGACCTACACTACCCAGTGCATTAGGTTGGTTCTCATTTGCAACTTTATTAACAGTTAAGACAATTTCTGATAAAGCTAGTGCCGTATCTTTTCTAATGTTCATTGGTGTTGTACCAGTATGTTGCTCTACTCCAGTAAGCTTTACTTCTAACCATTTTAATCCTTGACCATGAGTAACTACCCCAATATCAATATTTTCACTTTCAAGTATTGGACCTTGTTCAATATGAAGTTCATAATAACAATGAAATTTTTCTTTACCAACTGGTTCAGTTCCTTTCCATCCAATTTTTTCAAGTTCTTCACCAAAAATATTTCCTTCATAATCAGTTGCTGCAAGTAAAGTCTTAACATCATAAATGCCTGCATATCCAGCTGAAGCCATCATCGCAGGTGGAAAACGTGATCCTTCTTCATTAGTCCAATTAACGACTAAAATAGGTCTTTTTGTTTGTATATTTAAATCATTAAGTGTTCTGATAACTTCTAGGCCAGCTAAAACACCAAGAACACCATCATACTTTCCACCTGTTGGTTGAGTGTCTAAGTGGCTACCTATTACTACAGGAAGAGCATTTTTATCTGTTCCGTCTCTTTTAAAAAACATTGAACCAAGTTCATCAACTTTCATTGACATTCCTGCTTCCGAAGTCCATTTCTGTAAAAGTTTTCTAGCTTCACCATCTTCGAAAGTAACAGTTTGTCTATTATTTCCACCTGCTATGCCGGGACCAATTTTTGCCATTTCCATCAAACTATCCCATAATCTATTCTCATTAATTGATATGTTTGTTTCTTTAACCATTGGATTTTCCCTTAATTTGAAATCTTTATTAACTTAATAAATCGTAATAATATAAAAATTAATCAATTTATTAGGAAATAGAAATGTTTAAATTAGATAATAGAATAGAACAGGATAGTTTTCTAGTTAAAGAATTTAATGATTTTCAAATTAGGATAATGGATGTAAGAGAAGTTTTTTGGGTTATTCTAATTCCAACAAAAATCAATTTAATTGAGTTAAGTGACTTAGATATTGAAAAAAGAAACATCTTAATTAATTTTGCGGTTGAACTAGGTGATTTTCTTAAATCAAATGAAGAATATGACAAGGTAAATATAGCCATGTTAGGAAATGTTGTATCTCAATTACATTTACATTTGGTAATGCGAAATAAACATGATCCAGCATGGCCGGGTCCTGTTTGGGGATTCAATTTTAAAAATAAACTCGATGGAAAAACTAAATCAAATAGATCAAAGTTAATACTCAAATTTTCAAAATAATTTTTCCAAATTTTATTTAAATCAAATTATTTGGAAAAAGAAATTTTAATTTGATCAACTAAAATATACCAAGCAAGACTAAAAATAACTATAACTCCACCAACTATCATATAGATATTTGGAGTTTCATTTGTGCCAAGCCATACCCAAAATGGACCCAGAGAAGTTTCTAAAAGCATTAAAAGTCCAATATTTGAAGCCTGAGTGTACCTAGTTGCAAAAGTTAAGCATGCAAAAGATATTGGAAGGATTATTAATCCAGATAAAGAAATTGCCATTATATCCCCTTTAAAAAGAAGATCTGGAGATACAATAAATAACCCAATTATGCCATAGCCAAAAGAACTCAATCCAGTAACAGTCATAGCTGGTATATCAGGTTTGCTTCTCAAAAATACTAAGCTCAAGCCTAATGTGGCTGCAGCTCCTATTCCGCATACCGTTCCAATGAAAACGCTACCCTGAGGTGCATTTAAAACATTTTCACCATTTGCCACAGAAATCCCAACTCCAATCAATGAAAAAAATGCAGTTATCCATGTCGAAGATGTTGTTTTTTCTTTAAGAATAAAAATTGAAAATATAGAGGCAAATATTGGAGAAGTTGCTAGACAAAATAAAATTAACGATACTGAAGTTTCAGCAACACCATACGTGAAAAATATAGAACTTAATATCTGAGATAAAATTATCCAGATACCAACTCTTGAAAAAACTTTTTTAAAATTTTTTCTATAAATTCCAAAACAGCTAGAAAATAAGATAAGCATTAATCCCATTTCAAAGCCTCGCCACGTTAGCATTGACCATGCGTCCATTTCAGACCATCTCATAAACAAGGTGTCTGGAGATAAAACTAATGCACCAATAGTGGCTATTCCAATTCCCTTAAAAAGATTTCCAGATAAAGAGAAGTTCAAAATAATTCCTAAAATAAATTATTATTTTTAAAAAAATCTATTAAAGTTTTTGCTACATCGACATGATTTTCTTGTTGAACCCAATGTCCAGCATTCTGGATAATATGTCTGCCCTTATAATGCAAACATAAATTATTTTCCATTATTTCTAATGCTCCAGGTTTTTGGTAAATACCCCAATCTTTTTCACCTGCAATAAAACAAGATGGAACTTCAATCTTTTTACCAGAAAAAATTCTTAAATCACTATTAAGATTATTTGAGGTCATGCACCTATACCAGTTTAATGCAGGTTGAAAACTATTTTTTAAAAAGCTGTTGGTGTAAACTTCTAATTCTTGATCATTTAACCAATTTTCATAACAATTTGACTGTGGATAGTGCGGCATTACACTTTGGACCATATCCTCGTTAAGTTGCATAATGTAATACTCTGGCATTTTAGCTAAGTTTTCCGCATTCCAAGAATTCAACTTGTAAGGAACGTTCTTTTTCCAGTCTGCACTTTTCATGTGATAGTAAGCTCTTAAAAATTTATGTAGTTCTTTTTTTTCTAAGTGCATATCTTTGTTGGCTTCAATTGTAGAATAATACCATTGGTAGTGTTTTCTGGGAGGGTCTAATTTTTCTAATTCTTTGTGAATAGGATCTTCATATGTCAAACTACTATTTATATTTGGAGTTCCAGCGTATGGAGCACTCATCATAACTAAAGATTTAAAGATGTCTGGTCTGATTATAGCTGACACTGCAGCAACTGATGAACCTGCATCATGTCCAACCAATAAATCAATTTTATCAAGATTTAAAGAACTCATAAGACTTATTATATCTGTGCTTAAGTTTAATAATCGATATTCAGATATGTCGGTATGAAATTCTTTTCCCCCACCTAAGGTTTGGCCATATCCCCTCATATCAGGTGCAATAACCCTAAAACCTTCAGCAGCTAAAAAAGGTATAATTTTTCTCCAACTAAAACTTAATTCGGGAAACCCGTGCAGAAGAAGAGCCGTTGGTTTTTGAGATTTGTTTGAATCTGCTTCTAAATAATGAACATTGAGACCATTTGAGATTTCTACATTATGTGATTTGATTATTGGGTCTAAAAGTTCAATCATGATTTGTTTTAATTAGTTTTGAATTTTTTAATAGTTTCTAGATTTACTTCAATTCCTAAACCTTTATTGTCTGGAATATTTATCATGCCATTCACAACCTCAAAAGGTTTTGAAAGTAACTCTCTTCTAAAGGGATGACTTGATTGATCATATTCTAAAATAGGCTGTCTAGCAAAAATTGAGAAATGGGTTTCTGGAATTGAGGCAATAACTTGAATAGATGCAGCTTGAGCAATTGCTGAACCCCATACATGAGGATTAACCTCTACACCAAAACTATGTGCTAAATTAATAATATGTTTTGCTCCTGTTATACCGCCACATGACCCAATATCAGGTTGTGCAATGTCAATTGCATTATTTTCAAAAAGTGTTTTAAATCCAAATAGAGTATGTTCATTCTCACCTCCTGCAATAGGAATGTCTAACTTAGATCTCAATTCTGCATAACCTTTAATATCCTCAGGAACAACTGGTTCCTCATACCAGCGTAATTTATAACTCTGTAAGTTTTTTCCTAATGTTAGTGCCTCAGATCTTCCATAAGCGTGATTAGTATCAATCATAAGAGTAACATTTTTATTTTTCAGAGCATGACTGATGCTTTCCATACACTTCAGGTCGTCGTCTATTCCAAAACCAAGTTTAACCTTCATATGATCAAAACCATTTTCGAAGTGAGATAAAGCTTCTTCTGCTAATCTGCTTGCTTCACCTTTACCTTTTATTCTGTAAAAACCCGTTGCATAAGGTTTAATTTTTTTTCTAAATGCACCACCTAGCAGTTGGTGTATAGGTTGGTTATAGTATTTACCAGCAATGTCCCACAATGCTATGTCAATAGCACTTATGCCAGATACTACAGATCCTTTTCTTCCATAATCTCTTGTAGCATTGTACATTTTGTGCCATAGGACTTCTATATCCAATGGGGACTGATCTAATAAAATAGGCTTGAGAGCATTTTCAATGACAGCTGCTGAGATTTCGGGAGGTTCTAATCCTTGACAAAATGCTTCCCCCCAGCCAACGATACCTTCATTTGTTTTAACTTCAATAATTGTTGCAGATCTTTTCTTTACCCAACCTTGTGAGAAAGCAAAAGGTACATCTAGATCTGATTTAATGATATGGACGGTTACATCAATTATTTTTATATCCATTTAATGTCTCCGTGAAACTCTTCGTTCAAGTTGAATTTATTTAGCCTTAATTCTTCCTTTTAATGTAATTGGTAATTGGCATAACATAAATACTCCCACTAAGGGTGATAATACAAACACTTTAATAAAAACCCAATCATCTGTTTCAAGATTTCTCCATGTAAGTTCATTTACAATTGTTAGAAATAAAAAAAATAAACCCCATCTTAAACTTAATTTATACCAAGTTTCATCATTTAAAAAAAACTGAGAACCAAAAAATTGTTTCATCATTGCTTTTCCATTTAAAATTCCAATTAATAAAACTGCACTAAAAAATCCATTAAAAATAGTCGGTTTAATTTTAACAAATGTTTCGTCATTAAATAAATAAGCAAACATCGTTATAAGACTAGACATAAAAATAGCAAAAAT
>CACBVW010000028.1 GCA_902542765.1 uncultured SAR116 cluster alpha proteobacterium
GGAGATTAATAAATTAATGTTTGTAATTACAGTAAAATTCGTAATCCATGAAAAGGATATAGATAAATTTAAAACTAGAATTTTACAACAAGCTAGGGACTCTCTTGAACTTGAAAAAGATTGTCATGAGTTTGATGTATGTCATGATCCAAATGACCAAAATGTAGTTTTTTTATATGAGACATATACTGATAAAGACGCTTTTGATATTCACCTTCAAAGCGATCATTATAGAGCTTTTAATGAAGAGGTTACACCTTGGGTTAAAGAAAAAATTGTTACACAGCTTGAAAAACAGAAACTATAAAGTTGATTAAACATGATACTTGGAATTATAGGAGATGACTTTACAGGGTCATCAGACATAGCAAATAATTTAAAAAAATCTGGAATGCAAGTTTCTATGTTTGCGGGGGTTCCCTCCTTTAAAAACAAAGCCTCATTAACTAATGCTGATGCTGCTGTAATTGCACTAAAAACAAGAACAATTCCAATAAATGAAGCTGTATCAGAGAGTCTAAAAGCTCTGCAATGGTTAAAAAATGCTGGTTGCAGTCAATTCATATTTAAATATTGCTCTACATTTGATTCTACAAAAGAAGGAAATATAGGTCCAGTTACTGATGCTATAATGGAAGAATTAAATGTTGATTTCACCATAGCCTGTCCTTCTTTTCCAGATGCGGGAAGAACAGTGTTTTACGGACATATGTTTGTAAATGGAAAACCACTCAATGAATCAGGGATGGAAAAACACCCTTTAACACCAATGATTGACCATAATTTAATTAGATGGCTAGACTATCAGACTAAACATAGTGTTGGATTAATTGACTATGAAACAATAAATAATGGTTCACAAAGTGTTAAAGATAAAATTAATAAATTGAAAATTGAAGGTTGCAAATACGCAATAGTTGATACAACCAATAATGAAGACTTTGATATTATTTGTAACGGAGTAAAAGATCTACAATTTTTAACAGGTGGTTCAGGAATTGCCTTAGGTTTACCAAAAATTTATAAAAAAGATGGTTTGCTCTCAAATGAAGATTTTCAAATTCCTGAAAATACAACAAATGCAGTAATTCTTTCAGGCTCTTGTTCATCTGCTACTTTGAGTCAAATAGAGGTTTATAAAAAAGATAATCCATCATATTTTATTTCTGCCGACGAAGTAATGAATAACGAAAACTTAATTAAAGATGTTATTAAATGGATTAGAAACAATGAAACTCTATCACCTTTAATTTATTCATCTACAGATCCAAAAATCGTTAAAGAAAAACAAATTCAGTATGGACAAGAAGTATTAGCGAATAAGATTGAAAGTATTTTTGAGAAACTATCGAATAAACTTTTAAATCATACTTTTGGTATTTTTATATCTGCTGGTGGAGAGACATCAGGTGCTGTAGTTAATGGATTAGGGCTAAAAGAATTTAAAATTGGAAAAGAAATTGCTCATGGAGTTCCTGCTCTTTGGTCACCAAATTCAAATTGTAACAAACCTGTTTCAGTTACTCTAAAATCAGGAAATTTTGGTCAAGCTGATTTTTTTAAAAGAGCTTTGCAAATTCTTAGAGGAAAAACTTAAATTTTTGAAAATTTCTTGAGTGCTTCTCTAAAAGTCAGACCATTTTTCATCTCTTGCATAGCCTTTTTATCGTCAGCAGTAAACTTTTCAGCTTCCTCAGTTATTTTTTCAACATGTTCAATTGGCAAACACAAAACTCCCGTTCCATCTCCTACAATGATATCTCCTTGTCTAACCCTTACTCCTGCACAAATGATTGGCTCATTGATTGAAAGGACTTTTATTCGAGTTTTACCAGGTGTTGGAACTATGTGTTTTGAAAAAGTTGGAAAAGAAAATTCTACTATTTCTTCTCGATCCCTAACTCCACCATCAACTACTAGCCCAGCTATACCCTTTAATTTTGCTGAGTAAGAAGCCATTCCACCCCAGGTAGATACTTGTGCTCCATTATTTGCAACTACTATAACATCACCTGGACTAGCGACGTCAATCATATGCCCAACTTTGAATTCTTCTGTAGAAAAACTTCCATATGGCCCCGTAACCTCCTGTACAGTTACTGCCCTACCAACTATTTTCATACCCAGACCTGCAGGATGTAGATTATTCATAACTCCATTGAAACCAATATCATCAAGTGCATTCGCTAATGTGGGTGTTGCTATATTCCTTAATCTTTGCACGATATTTTCATCAATCGACATTTCTACCTCCTTAATCGTAAAAAGATTAAATTATGAAATTCTTAATATCAATAATTAAACTTATTTATATTCTATTAATTCTATTGACGTTTACCTTTAATTATTTAGTTTAGTTGTAGAAACCAACTTTAAAGAAGTATTAATGTCAAAATTCAATTTTCCATTTATAAAAGAAACAAACGAACTTTCAAATCTTAGAAAAGAAGTAAGAGACTTTATAACAACCTGTATAAATAATAATGAATTTACACCATCTCCAGATGCCTGGGTTTTTTCAGCTGATCCAAGCTTTAGTAAAAAACTTGGATCTAAAGGCTGGCTTGGGATGTCATTTCCTAAAGAATATGGAGGGCATCAAAGAACAGCTTTAGAAAGATACGTAGTAACAGAAGAACTCTTATCATCAGGAGCTCCTGTAGCAGCTCATTGGATAGCTGATAGACAGAGTGGAAGTCAAATCTTGAGATATGGAAATGAAAAACAGAAATCTTCTATTATTCCTCGAATAACAGCTGGCGAGTGTTTTTTTGCTATTGGAATGAGTGAACCTGACTCTGGTTCGGATTTAGCCTCAGTAAAAACGAAAGCCACCAAAACTAAGGATAGCTGGAAACTTGAGGGTAGAAAAATCTGGTCTACTGGCGCTCATTTAGCACATTATATGATTGTTCTAGCTAGAACTAGTCCAGCATCTGAGAAAAACAGGCATGAAGGTCTTTCTCAATTTCTGGTTGATTTGTCTCTTCCAAACGTAAAGATTACTGGCATTCCAGATATGACTGGTCAAAGACATTTTAATGAAACTTTATTTGACAATGTTGAATTGTCAGATGATTCCCTTTTAGGAGAAGAAGGCAAAGGCTGGAAACAAGTTGTTGGTGAACTTGCCCTAGAAAGGTCTGGTCCAGAAAGATTTCTTTCTCATTTCACATTACTAGATAGTTTTATAAATGAATTCAGAAACTCACTCATTCATTCAGGCTCAAAGATAGTTGGTAAATTAATATCTGAAATACAAACATTAAGAAGAATGAGTTTTTCGGTTGCTTCAATGCTTCAAAATGGTGAATCTCCTGAGACACAAGCAGCATTTGTAAAAGAATTAGGTAATAAGTTTGAAAAAATGATGATAGAAACATTAAGAGAATTTTCAAATATCGTTCCTCTTTATGAATGGCCAAATCAATTACAAAATCTGTTTGAAGATGCAACGTTAAGAATTCCATCAAACTCTCTTAGAGGAGGCACAACTGAAATCATGAAAGGTATAATTGCTAGACAGTTAGGCCTAAGATGATCGAAGAATTAGAAATAATTTTAGAAACGACTTCTAAAATTTTACAAAAACACGTAAATCATAGTTTAAGACAAAACATAGTTTCTGAAAATACTGATATATTAAATTTGTGGAATGACATTGAAAAAAATGGACTTCCAAAGATATCAGTTAAAGAAAAGTTTGGTGGTTATGAAATACCTTTTTTTTCAATTTTACCTTTAATTAAAATTATAAATAATCATGGAACTCCTTTACCCTTATCAGAAACGATTTTATCTAATTATGTTTTATCTGAATCCGATATAAATCCACCAAATGGCATAATGACTTTTGCTACTGACACAAAAAATATACAAATTAAAAACAATATGATTTCTGGAGATATTTTATCAATTCCATACCTTAACCTCTCAAAAAATTTGTTGATTATTAATGAAATGAACAATGCTAAACAAGCAATTTTAATTGATGAAATTAATGGAGAAATTATACATAAAAAAAACTTCTTAGCTGAACCAAGGTACGATATAAGAGTAGCTAATTTAAATATTGCTGAAATTAAACCTCTTAACGATAAAATCGACTTTAAATTTCTTGGTGCAATTCTTAGATGTGCTCAAATGATTGGTGCAATGGAAAAAGTTCTTGATTTGTCAATTAATTATTGTTCAGAAAGGCAACAATTTGGTAGAGCATTATCAAAGTTTCAAGCTATACAACACCAGATTTCAGACATGGCAGTTGAATTATCAGCATCTTCTGCAGCCCTATCTGCAATTACAGACATTAATTTAAGTGACAATAATTTCAACGATATTGCAATATCAAAAATAAGAGCTGGTGCAGCTGCTGGAAAAATTATAGCTATTTCTCATCAGGTTCATGGTGCAATTGGATTTACCAAGGAGTATGAATTATCTTATTTTACAAAAAATTTAAATAGTTGGAGAAATGACTTTGGAAATGAGTCATTTTGGGAGGAATTTTTAGGGAAAACATTTCTTGAAAAAAATAATAAAAACTTATGGGAATATTTAGCTTAATTGCAAAAAAAACTTTGAGGTGAAATATGTTAAAATCGGTTTTATATGAACAAGATGATAGAATTGTTAAAATAACACTTAACAGACCTGATACAAGGAATGCACTTTCAGGTGATATTATAGAAGGCCTAGTAGAATATTTACAAAAAGCTGATAAAGACAAAAATGTTGGGTGTGTTATTTTAACCGGAGCTGGAAAAAGTTTTTCTTCCGGTGGCAATCTTCAAGAAATAAAAGACATGACTACAAAAGATCAAATGACTCAAGCACAACTTGAAGATTGGTACAGATTTGGTATTCAAAAAATTCCTTTAACTATGAATTCTATTGATGTCCCTGTTGTAGCCGCAGTTAACGGTCATGCTATAGGTGCAGGTAATGATCTTTGTACAATGTGTGATATCAGAATAGCTGGTGAGGATGCAAAATTTTCAGAGAGTTTTCTAAGAATAGGCATTATACCAGGAGATGGAGGATCTTGGTTCCTGCCCAAAATAATTGGTTTGGCAAGAGCTAATGAAATGATCCTAACTTGTGATGTTCTAGATGCTAACAAAGCTCTAGATTGGGGTCTTGTTTCAAAAGTAGTACCTAACGAAAATTTGATAGTTGAAGCTCAACAATTAGCTAAAAAAATTGCCGCCCAACCTCCAGAAGCATCCAGACGAGCCAAACGTTTACTAAGAATGTCACAAAACGTTCCTTTGCAAGATGCATTAGAGATGGCCGCTAGCCAACAAAGCATGTTACAACAACTTGATGATCACAGAGAAGCAATAGACGCGCTACTAGAAAAGAGAAAACCTAATTATAAAAACTCATGATGCAATCAAAAAATTTAATATTTAGAAACATCAAAAATTTTTTTAGCGTAATCTTTCTAATATTGACACATAATTTGCAACAGAAGCACCACCCATATTAAATATACCCGCTAAATTTGCTTTATTGATTTGCATATCTCCAGCTTCTCCAGTCAATTGCATTGCAGACATAACATGTTGAGATACTCCAGTTGCACCAACGGGATGCCCTTTTGACTTCAGTCCACCAGAGGGGTTTATGGGTAATTTACCAGTCTTCTGAACCCAACCCTCTTCAATAGCCTTATAGCCCTCACCTATTTTAGTTAAGCCCATTGCTTCATACTCAATAAGTTCGGCAATTGTAAAACAGTCGTGAGTTTCAACAAAAGATAAATCGTCTAGAGTTATCTTGGCATCTGAAAGAGCATGGTGCCAAGCTTGACGCGCACCTTCAAATTCAGTTTTTTCTCTCTTACTAAGTGGAAGAATATCATTAACATGCCTTCTTGCTCTAAATGCAATAGCCCTTTTTGCAGAAAGCGACAAATCAAAATCTTGTATTATTAGTGCTGCCGCCCCATCAGATACCATAGAACAATCGGTTCTTCTTAAAGGTTCAGCAACATAAGGATTTTTTTCTGAAATAGAATTACAAAATTCAAAGCCAAGATTTTTTTGCATATGTGCTAATGGGTTTGAACAACCATTTTCATGATTTTTAGCTGCAATTTTTGCTAGTATATCAGATTTATCACCATATTTTTGAAAATAAGACTTAGCAATAGATGCAAAAACTCCAGTGAATCCACCTTTTGTACTACCTTCTTCAGGTCTATAACTTGCACCTAGTAAAATATCGCCAACTTTATCAGAAGATACATCAGTCATTTTTTCTACACCGACTACTAGAGTAGTTTTTGCTTTTTTTGCTTCAATTGCGTTCATTGCGGTATGTATGGCAGCAGAACCGGTAGCGCATGCATTTTCAACTCTCATCGCGGGTACGTATCTTAAATCAGATTGTGAAACAGCAGGTAGTGCACCATGGAAATCTTGTTTTTGAAAGCCATTATTGAATGTTCCAACAAAAATAGCGTCTATTTCTCTAGCAGAAATTTCAGCATGCTCGATTGCTTTTTCAACAACGTCTGCAATCATATTTTCAGAAGTTTGTTCTATATTTACACCAAACTTGCTATGAGACCATCCAGTTATACAAGCTGTCATTTTAACCTCCAATATTGATATTTTAGTTACAAA
>CACBVW010000029.1 GCA_902542765.1 uncultured SAR116 cluster alpha proteobacterium
ATCACCTAGAGATACACTTAAACGTCCAAAATCTTTAGATATTCCTGTGACTTTGACAATTTGACCTTGAAATTCAATTTCATTCACTGTCATTGGATAGCAATTTTTTGATTCTTTATTATTTATTATTTGTATGTGATCCATTCTTATTGAATAAAATTTTTTATTTTTTGATATCACATTATGTCCACCAACAAAATTTGCAATAAACTCGTTTTTAGGCTTATTAAAAACTTCATAGGGGTTGCCAACTTGTTCAATTTTGCCATTGTTCATTACAACAATCATGTCAGCTAATGCCATTGCTTCATCTTGAGAATGAGTTACATGAATGAATGATATACCCAGCTTTTTTTGTAATGTTTTTAATTCACTTCTCATTTTTATTCTCAAAAAAGGGTCTAAAGCTGATAAAGGTTCATCTAAAAGCAATATAGAAGGATTAGTAATCAAGGCTCTTGCTAAAGCTACTCGTTGTTGTTGTCCCCCCGAAAGCTGGTTAGGGTATCTGTCAGAATAATTTTCCATTTGTACTAATTTTAGAATTTCTAGAGATTTATCATATCTTTCGTTTTTTTTAATGCCCCGCATTTTTAGAGCAAAGGCAACATTGTCCAAACATGATAAATGTGGAAAAAGAGCATAATTTTGAAACATCATTGCAGTTCCACGTTTAGCTGGGGGCAAATCATTTATGATATTAGAACCTAAAAGAATGTCTCCTCCTGAAATTTCTTCATGTCCAGCTATCATCCTTAGAGTTGAAGTTTTACCACAACCCGAAGGTCCAAGAAAACAGCAATACGTTCCTGCTGGTATTTTTAGATTTATGCTATCAACAGCTATGGTTTCACCATATTTTTTTGTGAGAATCGCAAACTCTAAATTTTCTGGATTGTTCAATTTTTCTGCCTAAATTTGGTTGTTTTCTTAAATCATAAATTAAAATTGATTAGACTTTAATCAATTTTAAAAAAAAACAATTGGTTGCTTAAAATATATGCAACATATATTTCAAATTTATTTAATTTTTATTACAAATATTATTATTTTACAACTTTAACATTAACAAATTTGGAGGTTAATATGAAGAAAGGTTTAACAAGACGTAATATGTTAAAGACCTCAACTGCCGCAATTGGAGCAGTTGCTGGTGCAGGGCTACTTAAAGGTTTTCCAGCGATACATGCTGCTGACGCCCCGGTCATTAGGTATCTAGGAACAGCTGTTAATATGGGTGATGCAGTTCAAAAAAGATTATTTGATGATACTGGAATTAAAGTTAAATTCATTGTTAAAACAACTGATGAAGTTGTAAAGACAATTTTTACACAACCAAATAGTTTCGATATTGTTGATTCTGAATATTTTAGTATGCCTAAGTTGGTACCTTCCGGAAATTTATTAGGTATGGATACCAAAAGAATTAAAGAATGGGACAACGTTACTTCTGCTTTTACCAAAGGTGAAGTTGCCGGAAAGAAAATTGGAGATCAAGGGACAGCACCAAAAAAGGTTATGTACCTAAAAGGTGCCAAATCTAAAGAATTCGCCTCAGAGCCAACTCAATATGTAACATTAATTCCTACTGTTTATAACGCTGATACTTTAGGTATAAGACCTGATTTGATTAAAAGGCCAATTAGTAGTTGGGCCGAATTGTTAAATCCAGAATTTAAAGGAAAAGCTTCAATCTTGAATATACCATCGATTGGTATAATGGACGCTGCCATGGTAGTAGAAGCTATGGGTGAGTATAAGTATCCTGATAAAGGAAACATGACTAAAGAAGAAATTGATTTAACAATGAAAATTTTCACAGAAGCAAAGAAAGCAGGTCAATTTAGAGCTTTCTGGAGTGATTTTAACGAAAGTGTAAATCTAATGGCCTCTGGTGAAGTGGTAATTCAATCAATGTGGTCACCAGCAATTACTGCAGTTAGAACAAAGGGTATTCCATGTGTCTATCAACCTCTTAAAGAGGGATACAGAGCCTGGGCAGCAGGTTTTGGATTACCTTCTACTACAAAAGGAAGACAAGCTGATATTTGCTACGAATTTATAAATTGGTATTTATCTGGTTGGGTAGGTGCTTATTTAAACCGTCAAGGTTACTATTCAGCTGTTATTCCAACTGCAAAGAAGTATATGGAAGCTTATGAGTGGGATTATTGGATGATGGGTAAACCTGCAACCGCTGACATCATGAGTCCAGAAGGTAAAAAATTAGCTTCTAAAGGTGAAGTAAGAGATGGTGGATCTTACGAAGCAAGAATGGGCGGTGTCGCATGTTGGAATGCTACCATGGACGAAAATAAATACATGGTTAGAAAATGGAATGAGATGATCGCATCCTAAAAAAATATTCAAAAATAGGGTAACTAATGTTACCCTATTTTTTTATAATTATATAAATATAAACATGATGAAATTCTTAAAGCTAAAACCATCAGTTGGTTTATTATCAATACCTTATAGTTTAATATTTATATTTTTCTTCTTTATCCCACTTATATTAACTTTTATTATTAGTTTTTGGGATTATAACGAATACTCAATAATACCTGATTTTATTTTTGAAAATTACTCATATATTTTTAAAGATTGTTTAAACTTTAAAAAAGATATGTGTGTTACTTTTAAAACATATCTATCAACCTTTATATTTTGTTTTATTACTTGGTTTTTCACATTAATTATTGGTTTTTTTGTAGCTTATTTCCTTGCTTTTTACGTAAATTCAATTACTTGGCAAATTGTATTATTTTTGCTTTGTACAATTCCATTTTGGACCTCAAATGTCATTAGAATGATTTCATGGATACCTCTTTTAGGCAGGAATGGACTTGTTAATGATTTCTTACTTTCAACTGGTTTGGTTGATGCACCACAAGAGTGGCTTTTATATTCTGGCTTTTCAATTGTTTTAGCATTTGTACATTTATATACGCTATTTATGATAGTCCCAATTTTTAATTCTATGATGAGAATTGATAAATCAATTATTGAAGCAGCATATGACAATGGCGCAAATGGGTTACAAATATTATGGAATGTCATTATACCATTATGTAAACCTGGAATTGTAATTGGATCTATTTTTGTCATTACAGTAGTTATGGGTGATTTCATTACTATAGGTATAATGGGCGGTCAACAAATTCCGTCTATCGGTAAAATAATTTACGTAGAAATGAGTTATCTTCAATTACCTGCTGCTGCTGCAAATGCAGTAATTTTACTAGCATTAACACTTTTGATTATATGGATAATGACTAAAATGATTGACATTAGAAAAGAGCTTTAAAATGTTGAATAAAAAAAATAAAACTTATTATGTTTGTGTTTTCTTTTTTTGTTTATTTGTCTTATTTCTATATGGCCCAACATTTACAATTGTTCTTTTAAGTTTTCAGGGTCCTGATGGAGGTTTAACTTTCCCTCTTAATGGAGTATCAACCTATTGGTTCGAAGAATTATGGCGTGGCGGTTCTGTTGTAGATATTGGTTCAGCATTTAAAAGATCAATAATTTTAGGTGTAATAGTCATGGTCTTAACAGTTCTTTTATCTGTTAGTGCAGGCTTGGCATTTAGAAAAAAATTTTGGGGATCTGACACGCTTTTCTTTGCAACAGTAGCGAGCTTAATTGTACCATCGATAGTATTGTCACTTGGTGTTGCTCTTCAATTTAGATTACTTGATGATTTTACTAAATGGCTTGGTTCAACTTTTGATATAAATTATATTAATGAATTTTTTCAAACTACCTTAGGGATGTTTACAAGTGGATTGGGCGCACAACTGACGTGGACGCTTCCTTTTGGATTACTCATCATGTTTGCAGTTTTTAATAGATTTGACAAATCCTATGAGGAAGCAGCTAGAGATCTTGGTGCAAGCCCTTGGAAAACTTTTAAAGAAGTTGTTTTTCCACTAATTGCTCCAAGCATAATTGGAATTGCATTATTTGGATTTACATTATCATATGATGAGTTAGCAAGATCATCTCAAGTTATGGGAGCCGGAAACACGCTGCCTCTTGAGTTAAAAGGACTTACTACAACAGTTACAACTCCAGTAATATACGCTTTAGGTACGGTCACCACCTTCGTATCATTTAGTGTAATTGGTATTTCCATAGCGTGTTATATTTGGCTTAAAAGAAAAAAAGGATAATTATTTTGAAAAGAAAAATTTGTATAATTAATCCTAATACCACTAAAGCAATGACGCATAAAATAGATTTAACTGCAAAGAAGTTTGCTAGCGCAAATACTGAGATCGTTTCCGTTGAACCAAATGTTGGTCCTGAAAGCATTGAAGGTTTTTATGACGAAGCTTTTTGTATACCTGGTCTGATTGAAGAGATAAAAAAGAACGATGACGCTGCCGCATATATTATTGCATGTTTTGATGACACAGGTTTAGAAGTAATTAGATCAATTACAGAAAAACCAGTGATAGGAATAGGAGAAGCCGCATATCATATCGCAACTATGGTAGCAGGTAATTTCACGGTGATAACAACATTATCTAGATCTATAAGACCACTGACACATAATTTAAAAAAATATGGTCTTTTTGAAAATTGTGTCAAAGTTACAGCTATTGAAGTTCCAGTTTTAGATTTAGAAAATATTTCTAAAGAAAACTTAGATAAATTAAATAAAGGAATTCAAGATACCAAAAAAAATGATAATGCAGAGGCAATAATTTTAGGATGCGCTGGCATGGCTGACTTAGCTAAAAACTTAGAAACAAAACATAAATTACCTGTTATCGAGGGTGTTTCTTCAGCTGTTGTATTAGCTGAAAGTTTAATTAATTTAAAAATTAAAACCAGTAAGGTTGGATCTTACGCATTACCAAGAAATAAAGAATATATGGGTTATTTGAATAAATTCAAACCTTAGAGAAAGATATAATGAAAGTAAAAATCCTAAATCATCCCTTAATAAATCTTTACATGACTATGTTAAGGTCAAAAGACACACAAAGTACTAAGTTTAGATCTTTAGCACGAAAAATATCTTCTCTTATGGCTTTTGAAATTTTTAAGGATTTGAGAGTTTTACCAAAAACTATTGAAACGCCACTAGAAAAATATAATGGCGTAAAATTAAGTGATCCAAAACCTTGTGTCATATCCATTTTAAGGGCTGGACTAATAATGAGCGAAGGTATTACAGATATATTTGACGTGGTATCAATTGGTCATATAGGCATGTATAGGGACGAACAAACACTTAAACCAATAAATTATGTAAGAAAACTTCCTTCTAATTTGAAAAATAGACAATGTTATTTATGTGATCCAATGCTTGCAACTGGTGGAAGCGCAGTATCTGCTATTAAAACACTCAAAGATCACTTTGCTACAGATATTAAATTAATTTGTCTCTTAGCATCTGATCCAGGCATAAAAAAAGTTCAGGACAGCTTTCCTGACGTTGAAATTATTTGCGCTCAAAAAGATGATAAACTCAATGAATATGGTTTTATTATACCAGGTCTTGGTGATGCTGGAGATAGAATCTTTGAAACTTGAAAAAATTATTTTATAGCTTTTTCAAATCTATCTAATTCTGGGACATTTAACTTTTCTGCAGTGCTTTTAATGTTTTCCCATACTAATGGTGCTACAGGAAGACCATTTTTAAACCTATCTTTGTTTGTACTAATTTCTTTATCACCTGGAATTAATACTTGTTCTACATTTTTTGCCGGTGGTGAGGATCTCACAAAGTCTGAATAAAGTTTTACTTCATTCTTAAAGTAGTTTAGGTCAACAAAATTCTCTATAGATATGTATACCGACAACATTCCATTTTGAATATTCTCTTTATCTTTATCAACACCTCCATTAACACCAGAGCCTGTAAGAGCTCCTCCTAAAATTTCCATCATAAAATTAATACCAGAACCTTTATGTAAACCAAAAGCAGTAATTGCACCTGTTCCTTTATTTGGGTCTGGCACCTCACTGTCAGAAATCTTTCCATACATTACTTCTGGATTTACTGTTAAATTTCCTAAACTGTCAATTAATGCTCCGTGTGGTAGTTTCTTACCACCTTTTTGAGCCACCATGACTTTTCCTTCTGCAACAGTTGAGGTTGCCATATCCAAAATTATGTGATTTTTATTTTCACCAGGAACTCCAATTGCCAAAGGAGAAGTGCTGCCTCTGCGATCACTGCCACCAAATGGAGCAACTAATAGACTTCCTCTTACATTTACAAAATGAAAAGAAACTAAACCAACATCTGCTGCCCTTTCAGCCCAATCTCCTATTCTTCCCAGATGACCTGAATTTCTTAAGCCAACAACAGAACAACCATGTTTTTTAGCTCTTTCTATACCTTCATCAACTGCACATTCACCAGCTATTTGTCCAAATCCATGTTTTGCATCCAAACACGCCATGGCACCAGCATCTACAACAAGTTCAGGTTTCATGTTTGGATACAGCCAGCCTCTTTCCATCCATTCTACATATCTTGGAACTCTAGCAATCCCGTGACTATCATGTCCTTTTAGATTAGATCCACATAATCTTTCAGCAATAGTCTTAGCTTCATAGTGGTTGCAAGATTTAGCTTGAAAAATTTCTGTAAT
>CACBVW010000030.1 GCA_902542765.1 uncultured SAR116 cluster alpha proteobacterium
GACTCTAACAGAAAAACATCCCTTGCTTCATCAGTAAGAGTCTATCTTTTAAAATTTTATATGAAAAACTAACCTGTTATTCCAATTTGCCAAGGCGCGAATTCGTGGCGACCAAGGTTTAAAATTTCACTTTTTGTTTTTTTACCAGAGGCAAATGATATGAATTCTTCAAAAATTATTTTGCCCATTTCTTCGATATCTTTATCTCCGTCAATAACTAAACCACAATTTATATCCATATCTTCATACATTTTTTTATAAAGAGAAGAATTAGTTGCTAATTTTATTGAAGGAGTTGGTTTTGCACCAAAACACGAGCCTCTACCTGTAGTAAATGCTATTAGATTTGCTCCACCTGCAATCTGACCAGTTGCTGAAACAGGATCAAATCCAGGTGTATCCATAAAAACAAACCCCTTTTCATTGATTCTATCTGCATAATTATATACTTCCATTAAACCTGTTGTTCCACCTTTCATAGCTGATCCTAGGGATTTTTCTAAAATATTTGCAAGACCTCCTTTTTGATTTCCTGGGCTAACTATTCCATTTATTTGTACGTCTCGACCTACTGCGTAAACATTTTTCCACCATTTTACACGGTCCAATAATTTTTCTGCTACCAAAGAATTTACAGCTCTTGCAGTTAAAGTATTCTCAACGCCATATATTTCAGGAGTTTCAGATAAAATGGCAGTACCACCTTGACTAACAAGTATATCAACAGCTTTCCCCAAGGAAGGATTAGCGGAAATAGAAGAAAAAGCGTCTGATCCTCCACACTGAAGTCCTACCATAAGATTAGATAATGGGACTTCTTCTCTAGAGATCCCATTCGCCTTTTCTAGCATACCCTCTACAATTTTAATTCCTTCTCTAATTGTTGCAGTAGTACCACCATTTTCTTGCATAACTAAAGTTTTTAAATTTTCATTTTCTGAAAGTCCTTGGTGTGAAAACAAACCTCCAACCTGACACCTTTCACAACCAAGACCAACGACTAAAGATGAGGCAACATTTGGGTGACTTATATACCCGCCTAATGTTCTATTTAACAAATTCATAGGTTCACCTGACAATTCCATTCCACATCCAGTTGAATGACTAAAAGCGGCTACGCCGTCTACATTAGGATAATTAGTAAGTTTTTCAGGGGTAAAATAAGATGCAATTTCATGTACAACAGTCGCAGAACAATTAACCGTTGACACAACTGCAATAAAATTTCTGGTACCTACGCGTCCATCTGATCTTTTAAAACCTGAAAATGTTCTTTCACTTGAAGAGTTTACAAATCTGGTTGGCACATACTTAGAGCAAAATTCATGATCTCGTCCAAATTCTTTAAACACAACATTTGAATTTGTTAAAACTTGACCTTTTAATAAATTAGTATCTGCAAAACCTATTATTGTACCATATTTATAAATTGGACTATCTTTTGCAATATTTAATCTAGCAATTTTTTGTCCTGAAAGTATTGGAGAATCTATTGTAATATCAAAATCATCTAAATGTTGATAGGCTTCCATATTATTTATTGCAATAACTATGTTATCCATATCATTTAGAAGCACTGCTTTTGAAGCATTTATATTAATTTGTTTTTTATCCATATAAACCTCACATAAAACCTAATCACTTTTTTTAGTCCTTAACCAATTTTCAAATATTTTTTTTTCGTTTTCGTCGGTTAATGGATATAGGCCTCTGATAGTTGCTCCTTTTTGAACCTTATCTATTACATAATCTTCATATATTGTCATAGATTTAACCTCATCAGAAATTTCTTTTATGATCTCATTAGGTACTACTACAACACCCTCTTTGTCGCCAACAATTAAATCATTTGGCCAAATAGCAACATCTCCACAACCAATAGGAGTGTTGATATCTATAGCTTGATGCAAAGTAAGATTAGTTGGAGATGATGGTCTATTATGGTAGGCTGGAATATTCAAATTTTTTATTTCACCTGTGTCTCTAAACCCACCATCTGTTACTACACCAGCACATCCTCTAACCATTAATCTTGTAACTAGTATGGCACCTGCTGATGCAGCTCTAGGATCTTTCCTGCTATCAAAAATTAAGACATAATCTTTAGGACATTCTTCAATAGCTAACCGTTGCGGATGTTTTGGATTTTTAAATACCTCTATACTATTTAGATCTTCCCTTGCTGGAATATATCTTACTGTATAAGCTAATCCCACCATATTTGGTAATTTTGTATTTATTGGGGAAACTCCTTGAATAAATTGATTTTTTAGTCCTTTTTTGAATAAAGCAGTACAAATTGTTGCTACACTTGCGTTTGAAAAAGTTTTTTTTAATTCATTTGATAACATTCTTAATCTCTAAAAAATATCAGGTTCTTTCGCAGAAATTCCAAAATCGCTCTCTAAAAAATCAAAGTCACAACCCTCATTTGCTTGGCGAACATGATTACTATACATCCATAACCATCCTCTACCTGCTTTTGGATTGTTTTTTTTAACTTTCTTTTTTCTTTCTCGTAAAGTCTTTTCATCTACAAGCATGTTTATTGACCTTAATTCCACATTGATCTCAATAATATCTCCTGTTTCTAACAACGATAATGGACCACCCACATAACTTTCTGGAGCAACATGAAGAATGCAAGCACCATAACTAGTTCCACTCATTCTTGCGTCAGAAATTCTAACCATGTCTCGCACACCCTTTTTAAGAAGTTTTTGTGGTATTGGCATCATCCCCCACTCAGGCATTCCTGGCCCCCCAACAGGGCCAACATTTCTTAAAACTAACACATGATTTTCCGTTACATCTAATTCATCACTATCAATAATTTTTTTCATATCTGGATAACTGTCAAAAACTATAGCTGGACCTTTATGTTTCAAAAATTTTTTATCACATGCGGCTGGTTTGATAACACAACCATCTGGAGCTAAATTTCCTTTTAAAACAGCCAGAGATCCTTCTTTATAGATTGGGTTATCTAAAGGCCTAATTATGTCTTGATTAAGGGTTTCTTTTCCATTAATAAGTTCACCTAATTTCATTCCTGATACAGTTATTTCTTCTAAATTAAGTTGGCTTGCTAAAGAACTCATCAAGGATAAAATACCACCAGCATAATAAAAATCTTCCATTAAATAGTCTTTTCCAGAAGGTCTTATATTTGCAATTAAAGGTATTTTTCTTCCCTTTTTATCTAGATCATCCATTGTTAAATTAACACCTGCTCTCCTTGCCATAGCTATCAGATGAATAATGGCATTTGTAGAACAACCCATTGCCATAGCTACAGTAACTGCATTTTCAACAGAGTTTTCTGTTATAATATTTCTTGGGGTTAAGTCTTCCCATACCATTTCAACAATTCTTTTTCCTACATTTGCAGACATTCTAATATGATTAGAATCTGCTGCGGGAATAGAACTAGCACCAGGCAAACATAAACCCATTGCTTCTGCAATAGCAGTCATTGTGCTTGCTGTTCCCATTGTCATACAATGTCCATAGGATCTAGCAATACCAGTCTCAACCTCTTCCCAATCATTTTGAGAAATATTTCCTGCTCTTAATTCATCCCAATATTTCCAACCATCTGAACCACTTCCTAAAAATTTACCTTTATAATTCCCCCTTAACATTGGACCAGCTGGTAAAAAAATTGTTGGTAAATTTAAGGATATCGCTCCCATAATTAAAGCAGGGGTGGTTTTATCACAGCCACCCATCAAAACAACTCCGTCAATAGGATGAGATCTGATAAGTTCCTCCACTTCCATTGACAGCATGTTTCTATATAACATTGTCGTAGGTTTCACATACATTTCAGCAAGAGAAATAGCCGGAAGCTCTATTGGGAAACCACCTAATTGATAAATTCCCCTTTTTACATCCCCAACTCTTTCTTTGAAGTGCATATGACATGGTTGGATATCAGACCAAGTGTTAATAATACCAATAACAGGTTTGTTTTCCCAGTCCTCTTTATTTAATCCCATTTGCATAGCTCTAGACCTATGACCAAAAGACCTTACATCATTGGGTGCAAACCATCTAGAACTTCTAAATTCTTCATATTTTTTTTTCAAATTAAAACCTATAATTATATTTAAAATAATCTTGACTCTATTATGATAGAATTTCAAAGAAAAAAATATATTTGTATAAATTAAGGATATAATAAAATAAATGGTAGGCCTGGAGGGACTTGAACCCCCAACCACTCCGTTATGAGCGGAGGGCTCTAACCAGTTGAGCTACAGGCCTAATAAAATGTTAAAAAGTTTATACTAGTACATATTAAGTATGTAAAGCCTAACTATTAAAAGTTAAATACTTAATTTTCTAAAAATGATCTTAATTTTCTTGATCTTGTAGGATGCTTCAACTTTCTTAATGCTTTAGCCTCTATTTGCCTAATACGTTCTCGTGTAACACTGAATTGTTGACCAACTTCTTCTAAGGTATGATCAGTATTCATACCAATACCAAAACGCATTCTCAAAACTCTTTCTTCTCTTGGTGTTAAACTTGCCAAAATTCTAGTGGTAGTTTCTCTTAAATTCGCATGAATTGCAGCTTCTAATGGTTGAACTGCCATCTTATCTTCAATAAAATCTCCAAGATGACTATCATCTTCGTCACCAACAGGAGTTTCAAGGGAAATTGGCTCTTTAGCTATCTTTAAAACCTTCCTAACTTTATCTAGGGGCATTGAAATTTTTTCAGATAATTCTTCAGGTGTAGGTTCTCTGCCAATTTCGTGCAGCATTTGTCTTGATGTTCTAACAAGTTTATTTATAGTTTCGATCATATGAACTGGAATTCTTATTGTTCTAGCTTGATCAGCGATAGATCTAGTTATAGCTTGCCTTATCCACCAAGTAGCATAAGTTGAAAACTTGTAACCTCTTCTATATTCAAATTTATCAACAGCTTTCATTAAGCCAATATTTCCTTCTTGAATTAAATCTAAAAACTGTAAACCTCTATTGGTATATTTTTTTGCAATAGATATAACTAATCTTAGATTTGCCTCAACCATCTCTTTTTTTGCACGAGCTGCTTCTCTTTCACCCCTTTGAATGATTTGTATGATCCTTTTATATTCTTGGACTGGCATATTGACTTTATTTACAAAATCAAAAACCTGATCACAGATCCCAATAATATCGTCATTATGATTTTCAGTAAATTTTTGCCACGATTTTGATTTACCTGGATTAATTGCCCAATTATGGTTTATTTCATTGCCTACCCAGCTATCAATAAAATCTTTTCTCTTTACACCTGAGTTTTCAGCTAACCTTAATAAAGATCCTTCAACGTTTGCAATTTGTCTGTTGAGACCATACATTTGGTCAATTAATTCTTCTTGCTTATTATTATTTAGATAAATCTTTTCCATTTGTTCAATAAGTACAATTCTAAGTTCAGACAATCTTTTTTCAGATCTAGCAACAAGGGGTTCACCTTTTCTTAATCTTGCTATACGTCTTTCACTGATAGTTAAAATTTCTTTGAATGTTTTCGCAACTTCATCAATCATACCTAAAATTTGGTCTTTTATTTCTGCTTCCATTGCAACTAATGAGAGATTTATATCATCATTGTCTTCTTCATTGTCTTCTTCATTGTCTTCTTCATTGTCTTCATCAAGATTTTCTTTGTTTTTAGCATTGATACTTAAGTCATCATTTTTTTTTGGATCTGTGTTTTTTTCAATATTAGATGCATTTAAATTATTTAATTTAAAATCATTTATACTTTGACTAACTAAGACTGGTTCATTAGCACCACCATTTATACGAGAATAAGTTGTTTCTAAATCAACTATATCTCTTAATAACATAGTTCCATCATCAACTTCATCTCTCCATTTGAGAAAGGCTCTCATTGCTAATGGGGACTCATAAACACCACCTATCATCAATTCTCTTCCAGCTTCTATCCTTTTGGCTATAGAAATTTCTCCTTCTCTAGACAAAAGTTCAACAGAACCCATCTCTTTAAGATACATCCTAACTGGATCGTCAGATCGTGCACCTTCTTCATCAGACAAATTTCCTGCGTTTTTATCTTCTAATTCTTCTAAAGAGGTTTCTTCGTGCTGATCTATGATATTTAAACCCATATCATTAATTGCGGAGTGTATATCTTCAATTTGTTCAGAACTATACTCTCCTGGTGGAAGTGCTTGATTCAGCTCATCAAGAGTAACAAAGCCGTTAAGTTTCCCTTTCTTGATTAGAGATTTTATAGCCGAATTGTTGAGATCTAAAATAGGACTGTCATTTCCTAATTTTGAGTTATTATTTTTATTTTCTTTTTTAGCTAGCATATGCAAACTCACTCTAAAAAAATTTCAATTTACTTATAAATTAAAAGTTAAATATTTCTTAAATCTAATAAACTTAATAATTCTTCAAAAATACTACACATACTTTCTTCATTTAACTGGTTAGGATCTAAGTATAATCTTGTAGGATATTTACTTTGCATAAAATTATT
>CACBVW010000031.1 GCA_902542765.1 uncultured SAR116 cluster alpha proteobacterium
GGGCTCGTTTAATGTCTTGAGTGTCCTACTTCACGCTGTATGCCCTTTTGTGATACAAAATGAACAAAATTATTTCAAGTTTTATTAATGTATTATAGAAAATAAAATTTTTTATGATAAATATAGATTTATTTAGAGGTAATGCATGGATCTAATATCTGGAATGAGAGTTTTCGTTTCTATCGCTGATAATGGTTCACTTGCAAAAGCAGGTAGAGAGTTAGATTTATCCCCATCTGTGGTTTCAAAACATATTTCTGCATTAGAAGACAGATTAGGAGCAAGATTACTTTATAGAACTACAAGATCTGTATCACTTACCGAGGTTGGTATAGCTTATCTTGATAGAGCTAGAAGAATTATTAGTGACGTAGATGAAGCTGAAGCAGCAGTTTCAAGTGCTACCAATGCACCAAGAGGGCATCTTCGTATCACTGCTCCAGGAACATTTTCTTATAGGCATATAGCTCCACATCTTCCCTTATTCAGAGAACGCTTTCCTGAGGTAGAAATAGAAATGATTATTTCAGATGAGGTTGTTGATTTAGTTGATAATAATATTGATTTGGGTATCAGAATTGCGGTCATGAAGGACACGTCACTTATTGCAAGAAAACTGGCTCCAAATCCAAGAACTTTGTTTGCTTCTCCAGAATATATAAAAAAACATGGAAAACCAAAACATCCAGACGACATATTAAACCATGATATTATTTCATTTAGGAGTGGAAGTCCTTATAATGAATGGCATTTTTTAGTAGACGGTAAAATCAAATTGATACACGCAAAAGGAAAGTTACAGTTCAACCACGGTGATGCAATTCTTAGGTCAGCAATTAATGGTGGTGGATTAGCAATGTTATCTAGATTTGTTGTTGGAAGACACTTAGCTGCAGGCACATTAGTATCTATATTAGATGAATATGTGCAAGAGGATGTTCCAATCTATGCTGTCTACCCAAGTGGCAAACATTTATCTCCTAAAGTAAGGGCTTTTTTAGATTTTTTAATAGAAATTTATGGACCTATACCTTATTGGGATGAAGCTGGTGATCATACTTCAGATGCAGCAAAGCGTACTGTTATTTAATCTAAACATTGTGACCTGCAACATAGCCACTTGACCAGGCCCATTGAAAATTATGTCCTCCTAAATGTCCAGTGACGTCAACAACTTCTCCAACGAAATATAATCCTGAGTATTTTTTACATTCCATTGTTGCTGAATTAATTTCATTTGTGTCGATACCACCTAATGTAACTTCTGCAGTCTTGTAACCTTCAGTGCCAGTTGGCAAAACATTTAATTTATTTATAAAATTAGAAATTTTGTTTAGTGTGCTATTCGATGCATCTCCTATTTTTTGGTTTGTATTCAACAAACTAGTAATAGCCATTGCTAATTTATTTGGAAGAAAATCTGATAAAACATTTGAAATGTTTTGTTTTGGTGTTTTCACTCTTCTTTCTTTTAAAGTTTTATCCATTGAATTTAATGGTAATAGATTTACTTCAATACTCCTATCAGGTTTCCAGTAAGAAGAAATTTGTAAAATTGATGGTCCACTAATACCCCTGTGGGTAAAGATTAAACCTTCATTAAAAGTTGTTTTATTGATTTTAACTGAAGCTTCAATTGAAACACCTGCTAGTGATTTGCAAAACTCCAATATATCGTCTTTAAAAGTTAATGGGACAAGAGCAGGATAAAGATTAGTAACTTTTAAGTTAAACTGATTAGCAATCTTATATCCATAATCAGAAGCTCCTATTTTGGGTATTGATAATCCACCTGTAGCGATAACAAGAGATGAACATATGAATTTCTCTTTGTTTTCTGTTTCTAATATATATAAATTTTCTTCGCGGATTACTGATTTGATTTCAGTATTTAAACTAATCTCAACTTTTTGAATTTTACATTCAGTAATTAACATTTCAATAATATCTTTTGCAGAATGATCACAAAAAAGTTGACCAAATTTTTTTTCATGAAATTTAATTTTATGTTTTTTTACTAAATCGATGAAATCATTTTGCGTATATTTTGAAAAAGCAGATTTACAAAAATGTTTGTTGTTTGATAAGAAATTTTCACTATTGCTGTATAAATTTGTGAAATTGCATCTTCCTCCTCCAGAAATTCTAATTTTTTCTGCAATCTTGGAGGAATGTTCTATAATGAGGACCTTTTTATTTCTTTTTCCTGCTTCGATTGCACACATAAGACCAGCCGCACCTGCTCCAATTACAATAACCTCAAAATTTCTATTCATTCTAAATTATTTCTTTATTATTTATTTTAAGTGCTAACATAATTAAATTTTCTAATGCTTTACTTTATTGATATTGAAGACTAAAACAACAATCTAGTTAATTTTAGAGAAATATAGAATGTATTTCTTACAATGTCTCTTAAATCTGAAAGTTTACCATGTTGAAAAATTCTGGAATTCCTGATGCTATAGCCGAGGCCATGATTCAAAGAGGTTATGAAAAATTAACGCCTGTTCAAGAAGAAGTTATAAAAAAAATTTATTCAGGATTAGATTTATTAGTTTCTGCACAAACTGGATCAGGTAAAACAATAGCCTTTGGTTTTTCAATAGTAGAAAACATACTTGGTAAAGATACTTATTTTAAAAAATCAAAACTACCTCAAGCACTTATTATTGTTCCTACTCGAGAATTAGCTCTGCAAGTTAAAAATGAATTAACTTGGTTCCTGGAAAGTTGTGATGCAAAGATTATTTCTTGTGTTGGAGGAATGGATATACGTGCTGAAAAAAGAAACTTAGAGATGAAGCCTAACATTGTTGTAGGCACTCCTGGAAGATTAAGAGATCATATAGAAGGTCAAAAATTAAAACTACAGGATATTAAAACCGTTGTTCTTGACGAAGCTGATGAGATGTTAGACATGGGTTTCAAAGAAGATTTAGAAGCTATTTTGGATACCACACCTGAAGAAAAACAGACTTTAATGTTTTCAGCAACTGTTCCAAAAACCATTGCTAAACTTGCAAAAGATTATCAAAAAGATGCTGTTAGAATAACTATTGGTAAATCTAATGCACAACATGTTGATATTGAATATAAAGCATTCAAAATTGTATCAAGTGATCAAGAAAATGCTATTATTAATACCCTTCGATATTACGAAGCTACAAATTCTATAATTTTTTGTGCTACTAGAATGGCTGTAAATCATATGACTAGTCGTTTAACAAACAGAGGTATTTCTGCAGTAGCTCTTTCAGGTGAATTAAGCCAAAACGAAAGAAATATGGCTTTACAAGCAATGAGATCTTCAAAAGCAAGGGTGTGTGTTGCTACAGATGTAGCTGCTAGGGGACTGGATTTACCAAATCTTGATTTAGTCATTCATGCGGATATACCAAGAACGTCAGATACATTACTTCATAGAAGTGGAAGAACAGGAAGAGCTGGAAGAAAAGGTGTTTGTGTAATTCTTGTACCTCAAAATAGAAATAGAACGGCTGAACGTTTATTTGGTCAAGCAAATATAAAGCCTCATTGGACTTTGCCTCCAACTAGAGAAGAAATTTTAATCCAAGATAAAAAAAGAATTCTAGAAAATAAAATTTTTGAGGATCCAATAGAAGCAGAAGAGCAAGGTTTTGTAGACGAATTAATTTCAAAAAACACAATTAATCAGCTTGCGGTTGCCTACTACAGACTAGTTAGCAAGGATTTGTCTGTTCCAGAAGATTTAAAAAATCCTTCTGATAAAAGAGATAAAAACTCACAAAATTCTTCTTTTTCTAAAAGTGTATGGTTTGAGCTGTCGGTTGGGCGAGATGATACAGCTGAACCAAGATGGTTAGTAGCAATGCTATGTAAAGCTGGAAATCTCTCAAAAAGAGATATTGGTTCTATTAAAATACAAACAAAAGTTACTTATGTTGAAATTTCAGAACAAAACTCTAATTCATTGCTTAAGTTTGTAAATGATAAAAAGCCAATAGAACGACATATTATGGTAAAATTGTTAAAAAATCCGCCAAAACTTGATAGAGCAACATCCCAACCTTCACAAAATAAAAAAAGAAGAAGTTCAAAATTATTTTTAAAAGATAAAGACGAAGAGGGATTGAATAAACCTAAAAATATTGATTTCAAAGGTAAAAGAAAATCCGATAGGTGGAAAAAAATAGAAAAAAGAACCAAGCCTGGGAGTGATACTTCTAAATTAAGCAAGGATAAAAAAAATAATAAAAGATCAAAAAAAATTAGAGTTAAGAACAAAAAATCAAAAATGTCAGATTGATTTTGACACCCTTTTATTTATTAGATAGATACCTAGACAAGTAAAAAATAAAGATAAGTAAATTTGTTCATTTATTGGATCATCCATAATTAACCACCCAAACAACACGCCAAATATTGGTGTTAAAAATGCAAACGAACTAGTGCTACTTGCAGAGTATCTTGACATTATCCACAACCATCCAATAAACCCCATACACATAATTACAATTACTTGAAAAGAAAAAATTAATATTAAATCTAGATCGATATTTCTAACGTAATCATTTAACTGCATCGATAAAGGTAATAAAATAATTCCAGAAACAACTAGTTGATATAATAGTTGTGTTTCTGGTGTCGCGTTTGAAAGACGTGTGGTTTTCAGCATTATCGCTATTGTTGCCCAGCATATACTTGCCAATAATGAATATGCATCTCCATAGAATTGTGATGTATCATAACCAGTAGTTGGTTCATAAACAGCTAGAAATAATCCTAGTAGTGCAATTATTAAACCCAATATTTTGTTTAAATTGAGTTTATCATTTTCTATTAAAAAATGTGCAGCTAAAGTAAGCCACACAGGCATTGTATAAAAAATTAAAGATACGCGTGTGACTGTTGAGTAGTCTAAGGCTGTAAACAAAAAAATAAACTCTATTGAAAATAATATCCCTGCAATAATGCCAGGTATTAAACTACCGTTGTTAATGATAATTTTCTTTTTTAAAATGTAGCAATAAATTAAAATTGGAAAGATTGCAAAAGTGGATCGTAAGGCTACCTGAAAAACTGGATGCATACCTTCGTTAACTAACTTAACCATAACTTGGTTTAAGCCCAATAAAATTGAAAATATTATTAAAAAAGATGCAGCTAGAAAATCAACTGGTCTATTTTTTATATTATTCATTATTTAATATTTTACGGAAAATAACTTCCACCA
Organism: uncultured SAR116 cluster alpha proteobacterium; assembly: GCA_902542765.1. Classification (GTDB taxonomy): domain Bacteria; phylum Pseudomonadota; class Alphaproteobacteria; order Puniceispirillales; family Marisalimonadaceae; genus Marisalimonas. The sequence continues at coordinate 5,219 of CACBVW010000031.1, forward strand.
TTAACATGAATTGTTTGTCCAGTTATAAAATCAGAATTAGGACCACATAAATTAGAAATCATAGTAGCTACTTCAACAGGATAACCTTTTCTTCCAATAGGAGGATTTGAATGAGATGGATGTACAAGGCTTCTTCCTGCAGAAGCACCTCTAACGGTATCGATCAACCCTGGCACAACTGTATTTACAGTAATACCTACCTCAGCATATTCCATTGCTAAAGCTCTTGAAAAACCAACTACTGCTGACTTTGATGTTATAACGTGGGCTCTGCCTATTGCACTTATATGTGCTGACAATCCTCCAAGATTTACAATTCTTCCCCAATTATTTTTTTTCATTTCTGGAATTACTGCCTTACAAGTATGAAATAATGTGTCTAGATTAATAGATAATACAAATCTCCATTGATCAAATGACATATCATCAAATTTATTGAACTCTCTTTGTGATGCATTATTTACTAAAATTGAAACATTACCTAATTTTGATCCAGCATCTACAAGATAACGTGATGTACCTTCGTTCGTTAAGTCACCAATGAAAATATCAGCATTTACTCCATTTTTTTTTACAATTTCTAGTGTTTCCATAGCACCCTCTTTGTCAGAGTTTGCGTGGACTAAAACATTAAAGCCTAACTTCGAAAGACTGTCACAAGTTGCTCTGCCAATATTTTTAGCAGCACCAGTAACTATAGCAACTTTTCCTTTATTTTCTGTCATTTAAAATTATTCCCATATAAGTAATTTGTTAAAACGATTTCTAAAAATTCTACGAAAAAACAGTTACATAATTTTACATACTACACTAATGTATAAACTTGAATTTTTTTTATTACAATTTAACATTATTCTCATTACAAACAAACGGATTAAAATATGGAGGGTGCGATTAAAGACTGGCGCAATGATATTTACAAAGTTTTCAAAGAATTAGATATTACAATGGTTTCTCATGTTCCTGATGCCGGACATACACCTCTAATAAATCTCTGTGAAAAAGATAATGAAATTGATGTTGTAACACTTACAACTGAACAAGATGGAGTTGGTTTATCTTGTGGCGCATTTGCTGGAGGTAGAAAAAGCGCACTGCTAATGCAGTCAAGTGGTGTAGGAAATTGTATAAATGCCCTTGCTTTACCAAATATTTGTAGAATT
>CACBVW010000032.1 GCA_902542765.1 uncultured SAR116 cluster alpha proteobacterium
ATCAAAATCCAAGCTAGTTTGTAGACCATAAATGATAGAAAGTGATTTAGTGAGATTTTTTGACTTTTGACGTGCATATTTTTCTTCAAAATCTTTATCTACTGAAAATTGATCTTGTTTTCTTTTTCTTTCCTCTTGAATGTCTAAAACAATTTTCTGCATTGAGTTTACTAATTCTTTCATCAAAGTTCTTACTATTTCGTGAGAAGATGTAACCGAGTTTGATGTTTGCTGTGTCTTTTTGTATGCATCAATATATTGGCTATTAGTCATGATACAGTCTCAACTTTTATTAAATAATTGTCAAAAATTTGATTTTTCATAGTTTTTGTGTTTATCTACATTATGATTAATAACAATTTACATAACCCATATGCTATAAATGAGATTTATGCTTCTAGACCTCTAAGGAATGAGAGCTCAAGTTTAACTGCAAACAGTATGCCAACTAAAAACAGAATTGTAACCGAAACTGGCGTTCCAAAAAGAGCTTTAAATAATGAACCTCCTAATTTCATCAGGCATGTATATGTTAATAATCAAAGTGCGAGCAATGGCTCACTTACAGAAAGTTTTATAAGATCACGGGCTTCTTTATCTCCTTCATATTTCCACAATGAAATAATTACGAGATATAACATGATAAGTGCCGTTCCTAATAATATTACAGAATTAAAAAAATCTTTTGAAAAATTAGCTTAAGCAAAATTCGTTAAATTTTGGCATAACAATTGCAGTGATTTCCTACGAAATTAATTTGGAGATTAAAATGCCAACAGTAAATACTAATTCCGCTGCTCAGTTTGCACTTAATAAACTAACTGCAACAGAACGCGAAATGACAACTTCGATGGAACGTTTGTCATCAGGAAAACGTATTAATCATGCTGGTGATGATGCGGCTGGTGCTGCAATTGCTGACAGGATGACTGCACAAATTAAAGGATTAGAACAATCAGTAAGAAACGCTGCTGACGTTATTTCTATGGCACAGGTTACTGAAGGCGCATTGGATGAATCTTCATCAATTATACAAAGAATAAGAGAGCTAGCTATTCAATCAGCATCAGATAGTTATAATGGCGAAGAACGTGCATATATTGATGCTGAAGTTGACCAATTATTAGCTGAATTAGATCGAGTAACTAGAGATACTACTTTTAATGAAATAGCTGTACTAGATGGATCATTCGCAGATAAACGTTTTCAAATTGGAACTCATGAGCGCGAATTTGCACAATTATCAATTTCTTCAATGAGATTAGATAATTTAGGAGCATATAAAGCATCATCACAAGGAACAGAAACAACTGATATTGCTAATAGTGTGGTTGATAACGATAATTTAGCTTTGAATGCATATGCAGTTGCAGATACGTCTGAAGCAAATTTAGTACAGGCAGAATCATTCACAATTCACGGTATTCTTGGAAGCTCATCTGTAACAGCAGCAGCTGGATCTAATATACGAGACATAGCTACGTCTGTTAATGCTGTCTTTGATTCAACAGGTGTCAGTGCGATTGCCTCCACACAACTTAAATTAGAAGCAAAGTCTTTAGATGATGCTCATAATGGTCAAACAAGTCTTTCATTTAGTATACAAGGTAAAAATACAACTGCAGTAACAATAGCAGCTAACGTTACTTTAAATAATGTTAAAACAAGTTCTGTGCTATCTGAACTTAGAGATTCAATTAATAATTATACTACTACTACTGGTGTAACTGCCACCCTATCAACTGATAAATCATCAATAATTATGGTGCAGAATGAGGGGTATGATATTAAATTAGGCGAGGTAAATTTTGCAGGTGACACAGTATCAACTGGGGCAAGACGAACTTTACTTGTAACGAGTTTGGATAACAATGAAGTTGTGGCTGGAGACGCAGTCTCCTTAGGTGATACAAATGTAATAGGCACTGATGCAGATGGTCTAGCTGTGGCTCAGGGAACCGGGTCGAGTGCTGCTTTGACCTTAAATGGAGCGTCAGTATCACAAACTACCTCAGCTAACGAATTAATGACAGCTTTTGATGCCACAGCTAATACAACAACAGCTCTTTCTTTAGGTGGTACTTTAGGTTCTTCCACAACATTAAATTCAAAAATTACCATAACCCACAATGCCACTACTGCAGATGTTAGTTATGCAGTTGTAGGAACAAATATTCATGGTGATACTATAAATGAAACAATTGTTGTAGGTGCTGCAGGAACAACTGTTAGCACAAATGTTTACCAATCTATAACAAGTATAACACCAAGCGGTAATGGACCAAATGCAATGACAGTTGGTGTTTTGGCAACTGTGGCAAATAAAAATGCTTTAGTTACAATTACAAGCCGTGGTGGTGACGAAAGTGGAAAAACGTTTACTGTTGTAGGTTTAGATATGGATGGAAATACACAACAAGAAGTTATTACAGGTCCAGCCGCGAATGCAACAGTTACTGGTCGTCTTATATTTAAAGATATTTACTCAATCACACCTAGCGCGGCATTAGCTGACAACGTTACAGCGGGAACTAAAGGGGCTGATTCAGTAATTATTACCGGACAGCTAGAAATGTCATCCAGCAATAGTTTCACTGTAATTGGAGAAGATGGAAAAGGTCTGTTTGAAGCATCCCCTGGTGCAGCATCATTAGATAAGTTGTCTGGTGTAAGCCTGTTAACAAGACAATCTTCAGTAGATGCTTTACGTGTTTTAGATAGGTCTCTTGACAGAATTCATAAAGAAAGAGCAAAGCTTGGTGCTTTAATGAGTAGAATGGAAAAAGCAATTGATAATTTGTCAAACGTTGCCCTAAACACAAAAGCTTCAAGAGGTAGAATTGAGGATGCCGATTTTGCAAAAGAGTCTGCAAGAATGACTAAAGCACAAATTTTACAACAATCTGCAATGGCAATGATAGCACAAGCTGGAAAAGCTCAACAAAATGTGCTTCAATTATTACAAAACTAAATATTTTAAAAATTGAATAAAAAAAAGACCACCCAAAGGTGGCCTTTTTCCCTTAATCTCTCCAAACTATCCTTGAAGAAGAGCTAATAAGTTTTGCTTAGAAGCATTTGCTTGAGCTAACATTGAAGTAGCAGCCTGAGACAAGATTTGAGACTTTGTCAAGTTACTTGTTTCAGCAGCAAAGTCTGCATCTTCTATTCTTGACTTTGCAGCTTCAGTATTGATCTTAAGTGTTGTTAGATTATTTATAGAAGCATCTATTCTATTTTCAACAGCACCAAATGATGATCTAAAAAGAGCTACTTTGTTTATTGCATCATCAATAAGACTTAATGATTTTGTTGCACTCTCCAATGAAGTCACAGCAACCTGAGTTCCAGTAACCTCAAAAGACTGACCCTGCCCTTGTATACCAAGTTTTTGTAGAACAGTTTCAGCTGTCTGTCCAGATGCAAGGTTTGCAGCTGTATCTTCAGCAACAGTGTCAATTTTAACTACACCACCAGTTGCATTAGATAGTTCTAAGTTACCTCTTACAGTAAATACATCTGATTTAACTATAGTACCCATAGTAATGTTACCAGCAGCATTTCCTGTGAATTTAATTTCAGTCACTTTTCCAAAAGTCTTAGTACTTGTTGCTGTACTTGCATTAGTTAGGTCAAAAGTTTCAGTTTGTACTACACCATTTAAGTCTGTACCAGTAATTGTAGCATCAATAGCAGAATCATCACCCGCACTAAGAATTGTTACAACTCCATTAAACTCAGTATCTTTTTGAACACCGGTCAATGTAATAGCAGAAGTTCCAAAACCAGTACCTGCTGCGACAGTAAATAGTCCATCAGCATCTGTAACCTCAGTTGTAACAACACCAAGAGTAAGGTTTGCAGCAGCAGCTCCAGATGTTGTAACAGATGTTACAGATCCGTAGACATTTGAACCAGTTGCAGTACCAGCGTTAGCACCAGTAATAGTTTCTGTTAATGCATTACCAAATACGTCTGTACCAGTTACAGTAAACGTTAAGCCTGAATCGTCACCAGAACTTAAAATTGTTACTTTACCATTTAACGAATTAGAAGCTGCAAGAGCACCATTCAGAGTGATTTCATCCCCTGCTGACAAACTTGTACCAGCTGCCACTAATGACAGACCATTGTCATCAGTTGTACCACTAGTTACTCCAGATACAGAAACTGTGCCATTAATATCTCTATATCCAGCAATAAAATCTGCATCACTTCCGTTTGCAACTCGAATGTCTTGACCACTTTCACTTGTAAGTAAGAGTGTACCATCATCTGTAGCAGAAGCCCTGATATCACCTATGGCTGCAGCATTAACTTTTGCGACAACGTCTGATAAATCAGTAGCGGCGGTTAAATCAACAATAGATTTATTTATAGAAAACTCATTTGAGTTTGTATTTGGTAAGTTAGATGTATTTATAACAATATCTACTTCAGTTTTTGCTTTTGCAGTAACACCATGTTGATCATTTTTAGCATTAATTGCAGCAGCAATACTTGCAGCAGAACCTGTTTCAGACTTACCTATTGTAACGTCATTTATCTTAAGTTCATTTGCAACCAAAGCAGTACCACTAACAACATCTGTTTCTATATTTTTACCAGTACTAGTTTCATTGAAACCTAGAGATTGTACATCTGCTATAGTTCCAACTCCATTTTTGTAACCATTTTTTTCACTGCTAGCTTCAATTCTTACAGCTGATCCATCAATATTTTCTAATGATACAAAACCATTGTAAGTAGAATTTGCTGTGAAACCAAGATCCGTTGCACCTTGGGCGTTTGAAATATTAAATTGAGCACCAGTTGTATTACTAATAGTTATTGTGCCATTAGAATTCAAAGAAGCATTTACACCAGACACTGTCTCATTGATATTATCAACTACCCCTTGTGCACTAGAAGCAATTGCGACTGTATGGGCTGTCCCGTCAATATCAAGTGTAAATGAAGTAGTCATTTTAAATTCACCAACCTCTGCGGAAGTCAATGTGTTAAAAGCATTAGCTTTAGCTCCATGAACTGCTGTATTAGCATTTATAGCATCGGCGATAAGTTTAGCTTCGTTTGCTGTAGCAGCTGACAAGTTTCCTGAAAAAGCAGAAGCAAATGCATTCTGACCATTAATCTTAATGTCACTAGCTGCGATTGATGAGCTTGAGAAATCAGTTGCTGGCACTCTTTCACTTGTATAAGTTGTAACACCAGTTGAACCACTTAAACCGAGTGAAAGTGAATCTGATTTTTGTAATTTAACTTCTAAACTATCTGTATCATTAACTCCAATTTGAAAATTAATTGTTTCATTAGAGCCATCTAACAGTTTAACACCATTGAAGTTAGTTGCTTCAGAAATTTTATTAATTTCTGCTGTTAATGCATCTATTTCAGATTGGATCATAGTTCTATCAGATGATGATAAAGTATCATTACCAGCTTGCACAGCTAACTCTCGAACTCTTTGAAGTATGTTCTCAATTTCTCCTAAGGCACCTTCAGCAGTCTGTGTCATTGAAATAGCGTCATTAGAATTTCTAAGAGCCATTCCTAAACTCCTAATTTGGGACTCCATTTTAGAAGCAATAGCTGAACCAGCAGCATCGTCTGAAGCTGAGTTAATTCTTAAACCAGAAGAAAGTCTTTGGGCAGCTTCATCCAATAACTTTGCTTGCTCTGTCATATTTCGTTGAGCACTTAATGCACTCATATTAGTGTTGATACTATTCATTTTGAATTGTCTCCATATTAAAAGGGTTTAATATCTTCAACAAGCGCTATAAAAACAAAAGTGAAGATGTCCATCTTTAGGTACGACAAGACAAAAAAATCTTTAGTAAAAACTATAAATTAATTATTTATGAAAATTTTAATTTCGATATTTCTCAACAGATTTGAAAACGATCTATGTAATGATCAAGGAGAATTTATTAGATATTAATAAAGAATTTTATATTTAATCGTCTTTATTCATTGCTTCGAACAAGTTTGTTAAATATTCACCGGTTGATTTTAAGCTTGTTACAGCTTGTTCCATACTTGTAAATTGTTGAATATAT
>CACBVW010000033.1 GCA_902542765.1 uncultured SAR116 cluster alpha proteobacterium
TAACAAGTTTACTAGAAAATGAATTATATAAAAATAATTCTAATAGGATGAAAAATAGAGATAGTCTTAACGAAATTGTAAATGAAAGAATGATTTCTGAAACTTCCGATTTTTGGATTAAAAAATTAAATAAAGCTGGTTGTCCTGCAGCAAAAATAGTTTCACTTCCCGAAGCTTTGAATAGCCAGTTAATTCAAGATAATGAGATGGTCATAAGTTCTAATGGACCAGAGGGTAGACAAATAAAAATGACAGGGTTTCCGGTAAAATTATCTGACACACCATCTCAACTGTATAGGTGCCCCCCTCTATTAGGTGAACATACAAATGAAATTTTGAAGACAATAAAAAATAATGGAGAATAGTTAATATGGATTTAGAGACAATAAATTTTAAAATCGAAAATGAAATAGCTTACATTGAATTAAATAGACCAAAACAATACAATTCTCTGAATCAGACTATGGCGAATGACTTGTTTAAAGTTTCTTTAGAATGTGACGACAATCCTAAAATAAGGTCCGTTTTAATGACTGGATCAGGAGAAGATGCCTTTTGCGCTGGTGGAGACGTTAACTCTTTTTATAAATATGGTAATAAGACTTCCAGTCATTTGAAAGAAGTAACAACAACTCTTCATGGAGCAATTTCGAGACTTTCAAGAATGAATGCTCCATTAATTATTGCAGTTAATGGTGTTGCTGCTGGTGCAGGGTTTTCTTTTGTTGGATTTGCAGATATTGCAATTGCTTCAACAAATGCAACATTTGTTTCAGCATACTCAAAAATAGGATTAACACCAGATGGATCTTCAACCTATTTTCTTCCTAGAATTATAGGTACAAGGAGATATACAGAACTTATCTTAACGAATAGGGTTTTAAGTGCAAATGAGGCACTTGACTGGGGATTAATTAATAAGGTTGTAGATATTAAAGATTTAAAGGATAAAGCAAATAATTTAGCTAAAAAATTAGCCTCAGGTCCAACTTTAGCATTTGGTAAGTTGAAGAATTTAGTTAATAACAGCTTTTTAGATTCACTTGAAGGCCAAATGGAATATGAATCGAGAATGATTGCTGAATCAGCTAAAACAAAAGATGGTATTAATGGTATCGAAGCGTTTGTAAATAAAAAATCAGTAATATTTAAAGGTCAATAAAAGGTTTTTTATGTCTGTTGATATTTTGGTCTTTGATGGTGATGGTATTGGACCAGAAATAATGTGTTCAACCATAGCGATTATTGAACTTTTAAATGCAAAATTAAAGTTAAATATAAATTTAAAAAAAGAAATTTTAGGTTTTGAACTCTTAAAGCAAAAGGGTGTAACTTTTACTGATGACTTAGTACTAAAATCAAAAGAAGCTGATGGTATAATTTTAGGTCCTGTTGATCATAATGCTTATCCTTCAGTTTCTAGTGGTGGAATAAATCCATCAGCTAAACTTCGCATTGAACTAGATTTATACTCTAATATTAGACCTGCTAAAAATTATGTTAATGTAAAATCATTATCACAAAATATGGACTTAGTGATTGTACGTGAAAACACTGAAGGTTTTTATGCTGATAGAAACATGTATGACGGTAGTGGGGAATTTAGTCCTATACCTGGTGTTGGATTATCGTTACGAAAAATTACAAAAGAAGCTTCTTTAAAAATTGCAAAATCAGCATTTGAAATAGCCAAATCTAGATCTGTCAATAAATCAATAAAATCTAGAATCCATGCTGTTCACAAAGCAAATGTAATGAAAATTACTGACGGTATTTTCCTTGATGCATGTAGACTTGTATCATCAAAGTATAATGATGTTGATTATGAAGAGATGCTAGTAGACGCATGCGCTGCACATCTTGTAAGGAAACCTGATCAGTTTGATGTTATTGTTACTACAAATATGTTTGGTGATATTTTATCTGACTTAGCAACTGAATTATCTGGATCTTTAGGTCTTGCTGGATCATTAAATGCTGGTAACAATCATGCAATGGCTCAAGCACAACACGGAGCTGCTCCAGATATTGCAGACAAAAATATTGCAAATCCAATATCATTAATTTTATCTTCGGCTATGTTATTAGATTGGCTAGGAAAAAATAGGGAAATAAACAAATTAATTTTAGCTTCCAATTTAATCAACGACTCAGTGTTAGAATTACTTAAAGACAGAGAAAACTTTACTAGGGATCTTGGTGGTAATGCTTCTACTGGTAAAATCACAGAAAATTTGATAAAAATATTAAACAAAATTATTTAAAATACATGTCTGATCAAATATCTATACCGGCAGTTTATATGAGAGGTGGAACCTCAAAGGGGTTACTATTTAATAAACATCATTTACCCAAAGATCAGTCAGAGTTAGATAAATACCTACTTGCAGCAATGGGTTCACCTGATCTTAGACAAATAAATGGAATGGGTGGAGCAACATCTGTAACAAGCAAAGTTTGTATAATTTCAAAAAGTACGCAAAAGAATGTAGATATAGATTACTTATTTGCTCAAGTAATTATAGATAAAGCAAAAGTAGATTATGGGCCTACCTGCGGTAATATGCTATCTGCTGTTGGCCCTTTTTCAATTGAAAATGGCCTTATTGATGCTGAAGAAGGTGAAACTAAAATAATTATCAGATCTGTAAATACAGGTTCTATAATTGAAGCTGTGGTACCAACACCCAATAAAAAAATAAAATATATGGGTGATTTTAAAATTGACGGAGTTCCTGGAAAAGGTGCTCCAATATTATTAAAATTTAAGAATTTAGTTGGTGGAGCTACAGGAAAAATTATGCCTACTGGAAAACCTAATATGACAGTTAAAGGTATAGAAGTTACATGTCTTGATATTTCAATGCCTATAGTAATGGCCAAAGCTGCTGACTTTGGCATAAGTGGTAATGAAACAAGTAATGAACTAAATAAAAATCTGAAATTACTCAATAAGATAGAAGAGATCAGAGTTATTGCGGGTGCTCAAATGGGATTGGGGGATGTAAGTGGAAAGGTAATACCAAAATTTGCTCTTCTATCAAAACCACTAAATGGTGGGACTATTACGTCTAGATATTTTACTCCAAATACGTGTCATGAAACACACGCTGCCACAGGTACTAATTGTATTGCATCTGCTTGTCTTATTTCTAATACAATTGCTTCTCAAATTTCTCAAATTGAAGTTAAGCAAGAAAATAAAGTAACAGTAGAGCATCCTTTAGGTTCAATAGATTGTTTTGTCGAAACATGCTTGTCTGCTGCAGACAATAAAAATGACTTCATAATTTCATGTGGTATCTATAGAACATCAAGAAAAATAATGGATGGAAAAATTTATATTCCACAAAATATAAATGATCACTAACAAACCAAAATTAGTAAATTTTTTCTTTGGGTGGTGGCCTGAGAGATGGCGATATACTTGGAGTTTGTTGTTAGCAATATCTAGTGGCTTTTTAGCGTACTATATAGGCCTTCCTTTACCATGGATGTTGGGTCCACTCATAGGTTGCGGATTTTTTGCAGCAATCGGTAAAGGAGTAATTATTGGAAAAAAACCAAGGCCTGTTTGTAGGGCGCTACTAGGTTGTACAATTGGAGCTAATTTTGGACCAGAGATAATTGACAGAGTTGATGAAATTGGGATTTCATTATTATTTGTTCCATTTTTTGTAATTTTAATGGGATCTACAACTTATTTTTATTTAAAAAAAATCATGAAAATGGACAGATTAACTTCAATTTATGGCTCTTTTCCGGGTGGTTTAAATGAAATGGTTATTCTTGGTCAAGAGATTGGATCAAACCCAAGAACTTTGGTATTAATACATGCTACTAGAATTGTTGTTGTTGTGTTTTTAGCCTCTTTAATAATTATGTTTGTTCCCAAGTTAAGTGTTAATATATTACCAAATCCTGATTTGTTTTATAATTGGCAACAACTTCCATTTGTTTTTATTATATCTTACTTAGGATGGTATTTGGCGGTTAAGTTGAAAATCCCAGGTCCAACAATAATCGGTCCAATGATTTTTTCAGCACTTATCCATATCTTCGAAATTGTGGAGGCAATGCCAATGTATATAATTGTTATTGCTGTTCAAATTTTATTGGGTTCAGCTCTTGGATGCCTGTTTAAAAATATTACTTTAAAAGAAATGTCAGGCCCTGTGCTCGCTGGACTTGTAACAACTCTTATAGCAGTTATTCCTCTGGTGATTATTTATTTTATATTAGTAAATATTGGATATGACCCTTTATCAATTTTACTAGCATTCTCGCCTGGTGGACAATCAGAAATGAATATTTTAGCTCTGTCTGTTGGAGCTGACATGTCATTTATAAGTCCACATCATATGTTAAGAGTTTTTATGGTAATAATTTTTGCTGGAATTCTCCATAAAATTATTAAACAAAATCTTTAATTTTATTTTGTAATTTTGGACTTGTTTGTGTCTACCAAGCTCATTTTTGTATTATCTACATAAGGAGCGTTTTCAATCCAAGACATCTCAAATCCTTCAATGCAAGCTATATTAAATCCATATTCGTTAGGATTGGATCTTCTTTTGTGGTGTGTATTTATTCCACAGATTTTACAGAAATAATGTTCAGCTATATTGGTATTCCATTTGTACGTTGATAGAAATTCTTTGCCAGATACAATTGTAAGAAGTTCCATGGGTGCTGAACCCATTACAAATCCTTTTTTAGAACAAATTGAACAATTACACCTTCGAAGATCTCTTAAACTTGTGTTAATTTTAAATTTTATCATACCACAATGACAACTTCCCTTAAGGGGTATCTTTAAATCCTTAATTTTCATTTTGATCTCTAAAATTCAAAGCCATAACTATCTCTTAGCTTGTTTGCTAATTCAGTTGTTTTATCTTCAGATATAGGTTTGAATGGGGGCCTTAAATTGTTCCATAAAGAGTTTTTAGTTTGTAATGCTAATAACGATTTTTGGGCGGGAATTGGTGCATAGTCTTGAAACAATAATCTTACTGATTTAACCTTTTTCTGAAGTTCTTCAGCCTCGTCCCATTTTCCTGAGTGACAGAGATCTATAACCTTTGAGATATCTTTGCTATTCAAGTTTGCAGTTGCTGAAATACAACCAGGTGCACCTAATTTAATGGCTTCAATTACAGGAAGTTCTGCACCAGGATAAACTACTAAGTTTTTTATGTTTAGGAGGGCCTCTGTGTTTTCCCAAACTCCGGAACTATCTTTAATCCCTATTATGAATTCTGGGTATGCCTCTTTCAATTTTTTAACAAGTTCTATGGATAAACCAACACCACTTACCTGTGGAATATGATATAAATATATATTAAGTCTATGGTCATTGACACCATCAATTAGTTTTTCAAAATATTCATATAGTCCTTCGTCACTCATTCCTTTAAAATAAAATGGGGGTAATGTCATTGCACCTAGGCATCCCAAATCTATTGCATGCTTAGTGATTTCAATAGTATCTGGTAAATTGCATAAACCTGTTCCTGGGATTAAGGTTTTTGGGTCAATCCCAGACTTAACCAAACCTTCAATTGCCAACATTCTTTCTTTGTTGCTAACTGATAAAGCTTCTCCAGTAGTTCCAAAAGGGGCAAGTCCTGAACAACCATTTTCCATAAGATCTTTGGCGAGGTCATTATACATTTTTTGATCTAGTTTTAGTTCGTTGTCAAAAGGTGTTAAGATTGGTGCAATTAAACCTTTAATCAATTTTATCTCCATACAGAAAATTTAAAAATTAACACTACTTTAATTTTTTATATAAATAAATTTCAATTTTAACAATTAGTTAAAAAATCTAGTAATTTTCTATAGCTAATCTATGGGTAAGGTTTTCAGTTATGTG
>CACBVW010000034.1 GCA_902542765.1 uncultured SAR116 cluster alpha proteobacterium
CATCTCTTACTTTGCCATCCATGGTGTTTTCTAGCTCAATTATCCTATCTAACTTGTCTATTACCTCATCTATTTTGTTAAAGGGTACTACAGTAACACCATCAGCATCAGCAACAATGATATCTCCAGAACTAACAGTTTTACCACCTATTTCTGTTGGATATCCAATTTTAGCTGGACCGCTATTATAAGGTGAATTTGGATTTAACCCTGTACAAAAGCAACTTAGTCCAGTTTCAATAATACCTTGTAAATCTCTCATTGGACCATCGGTTACGAGACCTATGCCACCATTGTTTTTAATCATTCCTGCAATTCTATCACCGACTGCAGCAGTGCCTTGAAAACCACTGACGCCGTTTACAACAATATCTCCTGGTTGAATTTCACTTAATGCTATCGACATTCCAAGTACATCAGCTGCTCCGGAAAAAACTGTTAACGCAGGTCCAACAATATGTTCAACAACTTTTCCAGGAATGAATAAAGGTTTAATTTCTGTATCCAGTGCAGCATAGCCGTTCAGCGCATCACATATGAAACCTGTTGGAACATTTTTAAAACTATCAATCTGTTTCTTTGAGGGTCTGTTTCTACTTGTTGATTTTTTAATTTGTATTAATGGTGGATTTTCAATCATTTTTTTCTCATTAACTTATTTATTTGATTAATTATTTATTCATAACATGTTAGCTTAAAAACACTAATAATTTTATGGAGAAAACTTTGTCTAGTTTGGTTGATAAATATCCAAGAGTTTCTGATATGGTTGATATTGCCAAAAGAAGAATGCCTCATTTTGCGTCTGAATACTTATTTGCAGGCACTGGTTATGACGAAGCTCTAGAGAATAATAGAAAAGTTTTTAATAAAATTTATTTAGTTCCTAATTATTTAAAAGGTACTGTAAATCCCAATCTAAAAACTAAATTATTTGGTCAGGAATACGATGCTCCATTTGGTATGGCACCCGTTGGAATGACAAGCCTAATGTGGCCAGGTGCAGAAGTGGCATTATCAAAAATGTCAGTTAAAAATAATATACCTTTTTCTTTGTCAACAGTTGCTTGTACTTCTGTAGAAGAGGTTGGAAAACACTTAAATGGCACAGGTTGGTTTCAATTATATCCACCAGCAGATAAAGCTATTCGGAATGATTTATTGAAAAGAGCAAAGAATTCTGGATTTAAAACTCTTATAATTACAGCAGATATACCTGCTTCAAGTAGAAGAGAAAGATTAAGGATGGCAGGCGTTTCTGTCCCCCCCAAAAATAATATACGTACTTTTTTTCAAGCCGCAATCTGCCCGATGTGGTCTATCAATACACTTATTAATGGAATACCTGCATTTGGGACAATGGATCAATATAGTGATGGTAACTGGCATGGGAATGCAAAATCAAAAGCAGGTTTCGCAGGAAGTCAAATGCAACGATATTTAGATTGGGATTATCTCAAAGAGGTAAGAGATATCTGGAAAGGTCCAATAATTTTAAAAGGTTTGATGCATTTAGATGATGCAATTAAGGCAGCAAAGGTTGTCGATGCAATTTATTTATCTAATCATGGAGGAAGGCAAATTGATATTGCTCCCAGCCCATTACAAATTTTACCTGAAGTCCGTAAAAAATTAGGACCAAAATTTCCAATTATTATAGACTCAGGTTTTTATTCAGGACAAGACATTTGCAAAGGTTTAATGCTTGGAGCAGACTTCATTATGACAGGAAGACCATTTATCATTGGGATCGCTGCCCTAGGTCATAAAGGAGCTAACCATATTCATGATATTTTAAAAGATGAACTTTCAAATGTCATGGAACAAATTTGTGCAAAAAATATAAAAGAACTTAAATCACAGAAAGTTGTATTAGAAGAAAGTTTTAACTTAAAAAATTTTAATTTAAAGTGAGTTAAACCGTTTTCCAGGCAGAACCATTTCAGATCCTGTTTTTATATGTAATAACGCTGGTAAATTATGTTTAGATGTCCAATCTTTAGCATCATTGAATATATTAATAAAATCTTCTGTGTTGTTAACGGTATAACCTTGACCACCCATAGCTACAGCAAGTTTATTAAAATCTGGATTAATTAATCCTGTGTGTTTGTAATTTCCTTTATAGTTTTTATGTTGGTGCATCCTTATTGTGCCATACATCTCATTATCTATCACAAATATAATAACAGCTGCATTGTATTGAACAGCAGTAGCAAATTCGTTTTCCGTCATTTGAAAACATCCATCTCCAGCAAGAGCTATTACTGTTCTATTTGGGTTTCTTAATTTAGCAGCAATTGCAGCTGGCAGTCCATAACCCATAGATCCAGAAATTGGAGCAAGCTGTGTTCCAAATTGACTAAATCTAAATAATCTGTGACCCCATACAGCGTAATTGCCAGCACCATTAGTAATTATAGTATTTGGCTCTAAATTTTCTCTTAAACTTCTAAATGCTGAAGTGAGATCAACGCCTGAATTTGGGGCTTCTAGTGGCATATTACCCCATTCTAAGTATTCTTCGTGAGCTTGGTTTGTATTTATTTGATTTTTAGATGATGGATTTATGTTTAATCCTTTAAGCGCATTATTTAATGTATTAACAAAAGATATTGGACTCGACGATATTCCTAAATGAGGTTTGTAAATTCTTCCAATTTCTTCAGGGCCTGGATGAATATGCACAACTCTATTATTATGTTCAGGTATTCCTAACAAAGAAAAACCTTGAGAAGGATTTTCACTTAATCTCCCACCTAATAAAACCAAATAATCAGATTTATTTATTCGCTCAATAAGTTTTGGATTAGCACCTAAACCTAAATCACCGCCATAATTTTTATGAAGATTATTAAAAAAGCTTTGCCTTCTATGTGAGGTTAAAATTGTTAGTCCAAGCATTTCTGATATTGATTCTAAATCTTTTGCAGCATCGTTTGACCAAACAGATCCACCTAAAATAAGGATTGGGTTTTTAGCAGACTTTATTTCTTCAATAAATTGAGCCAAGTCATTTGTAGATGGTGCTGATGACGAATTATTAATATAACCAACAGGTTTGTTATTAGTTGACTCGGTCAACATATTTTCTGGTAATGCAATTATTACTGGACCAGGTCTTCCAGACATTGCTGTATGATAAGCACGCGAAACAATCTCTGGCAACCTGTCAGCCTGCTGCACTTCAACAACGAGTTTAGCCATTCCACCAAAAAATTGTTGATAATCAACTTCTTGAAATGCATCTCTTCCATACATTTCTTTACCAATTTGTCCTACAAAAAGAATCATAGGAGTGCTATCTTGTTGAGCAATATGTATACCTGCAGCTGCATTAGTAGCTCCAGGCCCTCTTGTAACAAATGCTATACCAGGTCTTCCAGTTAGTTTTCCGTCTGCCTCAGCCATTATGGAGGCAGCTCCTTCATGTTTACAAAGTACCGTTTCTATAAAAGTATCTTGTAGGCCGTTCATAACAGATAAATAACTCTCCCCAGGAACACAAAAAACTCTTTCAACTTTTTGATTTTCTAATATTTCAACTAGCAGGGATCCAGCTTCTTTCATTTTTTTTCCTTAAACTTTTCTAGGTATGGTGAATTAATTGGGAGGAGATCTTTACTTATTGGTATAATTAACTCATGAAGGAGATGAGATGACAATGTTTTCCCGTGTCTGTCAAGTCTTAACGAACTGTTTACTCCACCACCAAGTGCACTGTGTATAACAAAATTAAGAGCTCTTAGGTTAGGAAGTTTATATCTATCTACTCTAGTTGCTCCCATGTGTTTAAATATCTCCAGAACTTTTTCTTTAGTTGCTAATTTTTCAATAATTGGCCAACCACTATCAAGATAAGCTATTAGAGATATGTTTGATACATCTCCTTTATCTCCAGCTCTAGCATGTGCAATAGAATGTACAGGTAAATTTAATTTAATCATAAATATCACATCTTAATTTTTATAAAATCTTGACTTGAACATTTGGATTTACGGTTTCTCTGCTAACCAATATAGAAGCTGTTGAAGATTGTGGTGTGACATATCCGCGTCCCCCACCACCAGCAGCTGGGCCGCAACAATAAAGAGACATTACTTCGTCAACCATTTGTTGAGCCTGGTATCTTTTAGGATAAATAGCAGAAGTTCTTACTCGGTAATCTCCATCATTTGGAAGTTCGTATGATGAGGCTTCATCCATAGAAAAATGAACAGAGCCACCTCCAATGATTTCAACCCTTAACTGTCCCTGAAGTCCAAGAATTTGAATTCTCTCACTGATAACTTCTCCGGCAAGTTTTGCTCGAGCTAGTGCATTTGGACCAGCATAACTTATTTCCGCTTCTCCCATAAAACCATTATCACAGCAAATAGTAGCTTTTAGTTTTTGAGGCGCTTTTTTACCTTTTCCACCCTTCACAAGGATCCTGTTTTTTCCATTATCCTCAAGTATCAACTCTGACATGTCAGCAGTTACATCAGGAACAAGATAATTTGAAGGGTCATGAGTTTCGTATAATAATTGTTCGGTAATTGTTGCTTTGCTCACTAATCCTCCAGTATCTTTAGGTTTGGTAATTACGAATGATCCATCTTGATAAAATTCTGCTATTGGGAAACCAACTTTGGCTAGATTAGGAACATCTTTAAACCCTGGATCAGCGAAGTAAGCTCCTGTTACTTGAGCCCCGCACTCTAAAAGGTGTCCACAAATAGTACCGGAACCAAGTAAGTCTTGATCTTCATTTTTCCAATTATACTCGTATATCAATGGTCCCAAAGCAAGAGCACTATCAACAGTTCTTCCTACAACCACAATATCAGCCTCTTTTGAAAGAGCTTCAGCAATTGGTTTTGCACCAAGGTAGACATTTGCAGCTGTTATTTGATTATTAGAAAAATCTAATCCTTCCATTGTAGGACTTTCTAATATTTCTTTATTCGTCATATATTCTAAAAGATCATCACCAACTACAACTCCAATCTTAGGCTTTTTAGTTTTTTGTTCTTTTGCTATTTCAAGTA
>CACBVW010000035.1 GCA_902542765.1 uncultured SAR116 cluster alpha proteobacterium
AATAACAAAATATTAAGATGAGGGGGTAGTTTTTTATGGACGGCTTAAATAGAGAAATTAGTGATTTTGACATAATTATTAAAAATGGCACTTTAGTTGATGGAACAGGAGCCAAGTCAAAACAAGGTGATATAGCTATTAAAAATGGTATAATTGAAGCTATAGGGGATTTTTCGGGTAAAGCTAATCAAGTTATTGATGCAACTAACTTAGTTGTAACCCCAGGATTTGTTGACATCCACACTCATTATGACGGGCAGGCGATTTGGGACAGCCAACTAAAACCTTCATCAATCCATGGTGTAACTACTGTTGTTATGGGTAATTGTGGAGTAGGTTTTGCTCCTTGCAAACCAGAAGATAGAGTTAAGTTAGTTGAACTTATGGAGGGTGTCGAAGATATTCCTGCTCCTGTTATGCACGAGGGTTTAAACTGGCAATGGGAGACTTTTGAGGAATACATTAAGGCTCTTGAAAAAAATAAATTAGACATAGATATATGTGCGCTTTTACCTCACGCAGCATTAAGAGTTTATGTGATGGGAGAAAGGGCAATTAAGCACGAAGTTGCAACTAAAGAAGATATGAAAATAATGAGAAAACTTGCAAAGGAAGCTGTTGAGGCAGGAGCTTTTGGTTTTTCAACATCACGTACAATCAGTCATAAGAGTTTAAAAGGAGAATACACTCCAACTTTGAGAGCTCATGAAGATGAGTTAACTGCTATTGCAATGGGTTTGTCAGATGCAGGTGCAGGATTTATGGAAATAGTTTCAGATTGGAATGAACCCGATCCAGAAACAGAATTTGACGTTCTAAAAAGAATTGTGAAAATTTCAGGGAGACCAGTTGTCTTTAGTTGCACTCAAAGACATGACAGGCCTCACTTCTGGGAAGATCTTATGGCAATGGCAAGACAGGCTCAAAAAGAAGGTCTGCCTATTAGACCAGTTGTTACCCCAAGACCTATTGGTTTGTTATTAGGATTAAATGGAAGTCAAAATCCATTCTCTGGAACAGATACATATAAGTCTATTTCAGATTTGCCATTAGATAGACGTGTAACTGAGATGAGGAAAGATGAAATAAAAAATAAAATTTTATCTGAAGATCCAATTAAGGGAAGTACTTTCCCACTAATAAATAGGATTGGATATACTCAAATGTATAGATTTGGTTCACCACCTAATTATAATCCTAAGCCAGAAGAGTCTATCGAAGCAATGGCAAAAGAAAAGGGAGTGACGGCAGCAGAACTAGCATATGAAATTCTTATAGAAAATGATGGTAATAACTTTATATATGCTCCATTAGTAAATTATGCTGATCACACATTTGGTGTATGTAAAAAAATGCTTGATGATAAAAATGCTATAATGGGGCTAGGTGACGGCGGCGCTCATGTTGGTTTTATTTTAGATGCAGGGTATCCAACTTGGCTTATTTCATATTGGTCAGTGAAGCAAAAAGCATATTCTATGGAAGAAACAGTAAGAAGATTAACTTCTGACACTGCAAACGCAGCTGGTTTGAATGACAGAGGCCTTTTAAAAGTTGGTTTAAAAGCTGATATCAACATAATAGACTGGGAAAATGTGGGTTCTTCTGATCCATTTATGACCCAAGATTTGCCTGCAGGCGGAAAAAGATTAATGCAGTACACCAAGGGATATGTAACTACAATTGTATCGGGTAAAGTTACCTACAAAAATGGTAAATTTACCAAAGAAAGACCTGGTACTGTTGTTAAGTCAGTTAAGGATGAAGAAAAGACATTAGAATTTATAAATTAATCTTGAAAGATTGGTTTTGAATAAAAAAAAAATTTCTAATGAACTAATTGAATTACCATTCAATAAGATTTTTTTTAAATTAGCTATACCAAATATATGCGCTACCTTTTTATCTGCTAGTACTGTTATATTTGATCTTTGGTATATAGGTAAAATAGGCATTTCTGAATTAGCTGGTGTAGCTTATATTTTTCCAATTTTCATGTTAACAAGCATGCTATCTAATGGAGCTTTTGGTGGAGCTATAAGTGGCGCTACTGCAAGAGCTTTTGGAAGCAAAAACCTACACTTAGCAGAATGTATCTTTAGGTCAGCAATATTAATTTCATTGTTGGGAGCACTACTTATGATGTTACTTTTTTTTTCCATTTCAGAAAGATTTTTTATCTTTATGAAAATAGATCAAGAGGTAAGCAGCGCAGCATTGAGTTATGGTAACATATTATTGGGTGGAATTTTTTTGATTTGGTTATTTAATATTATTATTTCTATTACTAGAGGCTCAGGTAATACAATAATGCCAGCTTTTAGTTGGCTGATTGTTCTGTCTTCTCATGTTTTACTAGCAAGTTTTAATTTTAATTATCTTGATGGAAATTTTATTTTAAAAAATAATGTAGTTTTTTTAAGTGAAAATTATTTATTTAATTCTTTAGAATGGTCTGCCATTTCATTATTGTCTGGATATTTTTTTGGATTAATATTTATATTAGGTTTTTATTTTTTTGGAAATCATTCTTATACATTTAAATTTTCAAAAATTTTGCATTTAGACGGATTTTTAAAGTTAATTAAATCGGGTTCATTAGCAAGTTGTCAGTCTTTAATGACGATTTCATTAGCATTATTCTGTACAGCAGTGATTGGAATTTTCGGATCACATTGGACAGCTGGATTTGGTATTGCAATAAGGTTAGAATTGCTTTTGATTCCTATTATTTTTGGAGTAGGTGGTGCCCTTATTGCAATAGTAGGGGCAAATGTTGGTGCGAACAAATTAAAAAGAGCTGTACAAATGACTTGGAAGGGAACAGCTTTTTCTGTTTTCATTGTCGGTATTACAGGATTGTTTTTTTCATTTTATCCTGAACTCTGGTCCAATTTTTTCACACATAATCCACAAGCTATAGATGCTGCTGAAGTTTATTTGAAGGTGGTTGCTCCTTTTTATGCATTTTTTGCTCTTGGTCTTGGTCTTTATTTTGTATGTCAAGCATTCAATACTTTGTTTTGGCCAGTTGTAGGAACTTTTTTAAGATTGATTTTTGTTGTAATTTTAACTTCATTCTTTTTGTATAATAATGTAGCTAGTCCGTATTTATTATTTATTACTATGTCGTCTGGTTTGATAATTTATGGCTTATTTATTAGTCTAAGCTTACACTATGGACCTTGGAAATCGCACTATAAACAGAATTGATTTGAAGATCTAAGGTATGATAACGCCTTTCCCATCGGATTGCTTGTCAAATATTTTATAGGCTTCTTCTGCTTGGTTCAATGACCACGTGTGTGTAAATAAATTATCAACATTTAGTTTTTTATCTACTACAAAATCAGCACATTGTGCTTGTCCATGTTTTGAAAATGTCCAACTTCCTATAAGTGTAACTTGTCTTCTTAATAGATCATTACTAACATCTAAAATGACATCTCCACCTTCACCTACAAAGCATGCTTTGCCCCATGTTTTCACAATCTTTACTGCCAATGAACGTGCCTCTGGTGAAGATGACGCTTCTAATGACGCATCGACTCCAGTACCTTTTGTTAAATCCTTTATTTCTTCTAATAAGTCATTGCTTTCGTTAGGATTTATTAGTATGTCTGCTCCAAATTCAATAGATCTCTCTAACCTTTGTTTATTTATGTCAATTGCAATAACTCTTGACCCCATCTTGTTAGCTAACATGACTGCTGACAATCCAACGGGTCCCATGCCAAAAATTGCTATAGTTTGACTTGCCTTTAAATCTAGTCTTTCTAAAGCTCCCCATGCGGTCCCAGTTCCACATGATATTGCTGCACCAGCTACAAATGATATTTCATCTCTCAAATGAACTAATGTGCTAGCAGGACACTTCATATATTTAGCATGCGCACCGTGTCCAGTAACACCAAAAACGGCTTTAACTCCATCAATACAAAGTTGTTGCCATCCTGTGGAACAGTGTGAACAGGTGCCACACCCTTCATAATGATGTTGCATTACACGCGTGTCTAATTGAAAAGTTTTTTTTGGAACGTTAGATCCTATTTCTACAATAGTACCACATGGTTCGTGTCCAGCAATAACTGGTTTATCATCACCTCCAAGACCTAGAGATGATGGACCATTATTTGCTCTGTAAAATTTGAGATCACTTCCACACATTCCTGAAGCTTTGATCTCAATAATCACATCATCCGGCCCTGGTGAAGGGTCTTCAAAATCTTGAATTTCTAATTTTTTATCTCCTAGAAATACAATTCCTTGCATAATGCTATACCTTTTAAAATAATTTAATTTCTAAACCTTTGGTGACATCCTTTACATGTTCCAGCAAGGCTTCGGAAAGAATCCACTGTATTGTCGAAATCTTTTTCTTTAGAATTATTAATTAATTTTAAAGATGCTAACTCAAAATTATTAACGGCTTTTTTAAAACCCTCTGGATCTAACCAAATGTCTGCAGAGGCTTCAGAAGGAGCTCCGTCACTTCCTTCTGGGAAATATTTTATCATTTCTTTACTCCAATTATAGAGAGTAGTTGCAGATTTTTCTATTGTTTCAAAGTCTTCATTTTGAATAGATTTATGAATAGTTTGCATCATTTTTTTGCTTATCTTAAATTTGTCCATTCTTTCTTTAACTACTCCCTGAGCACCTTCATTAGCAAGTAAAGG
>CACBVW010000036.1 GCA_902542765.1 uncultured SAR116 cluster alpha proteobacterium
GGTGTCAATTTCTCTTCAAGTAATAATGATTTTTTTACGTCAAAAACTCCAAATGCGTCTGCGCTTGGAGCTGGGATTGATATACCATTTCCAAATCTTTTTGCTAATTCAATTCTCTGTTTAACTAATTCTTTCGGAGCAATATCAAAAGGTTTTTGACCATCTTTTAAAATCACAGCATCAAAGTAAATTAATTTTTGTATTCTATCTTTTAATTTATCTGCAACACCACTTATTACACTTCCAGCAAAACTGTGACCAACAAGTATAATTTTATTAAGATTCTCAAAAATAATATGATTAACTACATCCTCAATGAACGTATCAATTGTGATTTTAGATGATAATAAATGCTTTTTTTCACCTAGACCAGTTAAGGTAGGCGTTGAAACACTATACCCTTGATAGCTCAATATTTCAGATATTTCATTCCAAACCCATCCTCCATGCCAAGCACCGTGAATTAGTAAGAAATGAGGTTTATTATTTTTCATATTTGTCTCTTTGTATTTTATTATAAGATGACTATATGTATCGAATAAAGTATATCGGTCAAAAATTCAATTGTAAGAATAAAAGTTTATCCAATGACAAATTTAAATGTAGCTATTTTCGGATGCTCTGGTGCAATTGGTAAGGCTTTATGTATTGAATATATAAATAAACCAAATATTGATAATATTATTGCATATTCAAGATCAGGTGAAAAATTTGGAAATAATCTAATAAAATCGATAAAAGTTGATTATTGCAACGAACAAAGCCTAGCTGAAGCCGCTTCCTCTTTACAAATTAAATTGGATATAATTATAGTTGCTATTGGTGCCTTAGATAATCCAGAAAAATCAATCAGAGATTTATCTACTGAAAAATTTTTAGATATGTTTAATGCTAATACCATACCAACTGCATTGATTGCTAAATACTATTTACCTTACCTATACAGGGATAGGATAACTAAATTTGCATCAATTTCTGCGCGAGTTGGAAGCATTCAGGACAATGAACTTGGTGGTTGGTATTCATATAGAGCTTCAAAATCAGCCTTAAATATGATTTTAAAAGGTTTATCAATTGAACAACAAAGATCAAATCACGACAGTATTATTTTTGGGCTTCATCCAGGTACTGTAGATTCAAAATTGTCGAGACCATTCCAGAAAAAGAATAAGGAGTATTTTTCTCCAGAATTTTCAGCTAAGAAATTAGTGAACGTTATTGATACAAAAACGGTAGATGATAACGGCAAAATATTTGCTTGGGACAACACAATAATTCCATACTAAGAATTTGGTTTATATTCTGGGATATTATAATTTGTAAGATGTTTTTGCCAAAATTCCTTAGTAAAATGGGCACCCAACCTCATAAACACGTAAACGATGCACAATGTAAGTAAGGCCCTTAGAAACAAAGTTATAATTATGTTTGATCCAATTAATGATATGACTGCAGTATCTTCAATAATGCTGTGAAGCATTCCTACTAAAACTAAAACACCAAACACGTCCTTGTAGTGAAGCTTTCCAGTTTTCACTTCTTTAATTAAAAGACCAGCTCCAAAGCCTATACCTAATGTTACTCCTACAACGGCTATTGTTGACGCTTTTTCGCCAACACCAAGAAAATTTAAAAATGGTTTTAAGGCTTTTTCTATTAGTTTCTCAACACCAATATATTTTAAAAAATCTAAAATAATGACAAGAGCAACTATAATAATGAAAATCATTCCAAGACCTTTTAATTGAGAAATCCCCCAACTTAAAAGGTCGGGCGCACTCTCAAGACTTGGTAATAAAATAGTAGCAGGATAATTCATATATCCTGTTAATTCAAAAAACAAATTCAAAAAATAACATGATAATATCCCCAAACCTAATCTAATAAATATCATCGCGCGTGCTCTTACACCTGCTTTTCGGCAAATAATTACTTCTATTGGTAAAGAATGTGTAAATAAAATTAGAAGCCCAAGAACACTTGCTTGAGCAGCAGTAAATGGCATATCAGCTGGAAGTCCAGAGAAAACTATTAAACCAGCATAAGGACTAGTTAACATTGAAGTGGTAAAAACTAATGAAATAGCTTCTGGTAATCCTAACAAAAACATTAAAGGTGCAAACATCTTGTTTAAAATTTCAACAAAACCTACTTCATCAAGTATTTTTACTACTATCAAAGTAGGAATCATTACGATGAATAACTCATAAGTGATTTCAAAACTTGATTTTGTAAGTTCTTTTATTTTATTCATCTAAAACTCTTTAATTAACTGTAGATAAATCTATCCTTTTGGAAGTATACTTTCCAAATAATAAATGTGACAATAAGGAGATTTGTTAAATTCCAAAATATGCCATTAACAAATGCAAGTTTATAAGATTGAGTAAGATCAAATATTTCTCCAGACATCCAACCACCTAACCCCATACCTACGATAGTTCCCATTATAACCAAGCCTACTCTTTCTCCAACTTCTTCAATTGGGAGATATTTTCTAACTATCATTGCATATGCTGGAACAATCCCACCTTGAGATAAACCAAACATCAAAGACACAATGAATAGTGACAACTGACTATCAAATGGCAAGAAAAAAACTAAAGAAAACATTTGTAATAATGATCCAATGAGAATGGTATATATTGGGCCAATTTTGTCAGATAAAAATCCAAAACTAATCCTACTTATCATTCCAGACAATAGCATTACAGATAAGATTTGAGCTCCAACATTTAGACCGAAGCCTCTCTCAACACATAAAGCAACAATATGAACTTGAGGCATTGCCATCGCAAGACAACAACCAATACCAGCTAATACTAACAAAATTTGTAATGTTTTAGGTGATAGATTCTTGATAGTATTATTTTCATTATTAAAATTAATTTCTTGGTTATTCGAAGTAACAATATTATTTTTCAAAATTAATGAAATTGGAAAGATGATTACCAAACAGATTATTGCAATATAAAAATAGACTTCTTTCCAGTTACTAAACTCTAGCAAATGACTAATAAAGAGTGGCCACAAACCACCTGCTACGTAATTAGCGCTAGCAACTATAGCTACTGCTAGTCCTCTATGTTTTTCAAAAAAATTTCCAATATCCGCCATAGAGGGACCAAAAAAAGTTGATGCAGCTGTACCCATAAAAACTTGCAAAACCAATAAATGCCAAAATTCATTGGAAATCATTGCTACTAAATAGGATGATGAAAGGAGAATAACTCCAACAATAATTGGAAATTTAAGCCCAAATTTATCTACTACTTTTCCAATTAAAAAATTACCTAATCCAAAACCAACCATAGTAGTAGCATAAAGCAAACTTGCCTTACCTCTATCAATAGCAAATTCAGTTTCTAATGCTGGCATTACAACTACAACGGACCACATACCTACAATACCTACAACACCAACAATAAATAAAAGAATTAATCTAATCCAAGAACTTATACTGTCATACTCAATATCAGAAATGAGATTTTTGTTTTGTGCCTGAACCATAAATTCTTTTAGATTAATTTATTAAATTATCTCATTATCTTTTAGATTTTTTATCTCAGTTTCACTGAGACCAATTTCTTCATACAAAATTTCATCTGTATGTTCTCCAAGTAAAGGAGGTGGCATTCTATAACTTGGTGGTGTTTCATGCATTTTAATTGGGTTTGCTATTAATTTTAGAGGAGATTTGCCTGTTTTTTTATGATCCATATTCACTATCATTTCTCTAGCTTTAACATGCGGGTCTGAGAAAACTTGACTTAAAGTATTAATTGGACCACATCCAATTTTTTCTTTCTCTAACTCTTCTAGCCACCACTCGGATGTGTGTTTCTTGGTAATTTCATTTAAAACATTAGTAACAAATTCTCTGTTTGATACTCTGTCCGCGTTGGTTTTGAATTTTGGATCATTAATTAACTTTTCTTCTCCAGCTAATTTACAAAATCTCTCAAAAGTTGGGTCATTTCCAACTGAAAGGACTATATATCCATCAGATGTAGGCATGACTTGATAAGGAACAATATTAGGATGCTGATTGCCAAGTCTTTCAGGATTTTTGTCTGTAGACAAATAATTCATTCCTTGATTAGCAAGCCATGCAACATGTGTGTCTAACATACCAATATCAATAAATTGACCCACTCCAGTTTGAATTTGATGTCTAACAGCTGCAAGAATTCCTACTGATGCAAACATTCCTGCCATCAAGTCTCCAATAGGAACTCCAACTTTCATTGGCTCCCCATTAGGTTCTCCAGTAAGAGCCATTACACCGCCCATTGCTTGAATTAAAC
>CACBVW010000037.1 GCA_902542765.1 uncultured SAR116 cluster alpha proteobacterium
AGTCAGCAGATGGCCGATTGATAATTTATAAATTAATTAAAAAATCAGATGTTTTTGTATCAAATATCAGAAAGGCGTCTTTAGAGAAATTAAAATTAACACATTCTGATTTTATCAAGATTAACCCTAAGATTATTACAGCTAATGCAGTTGGTTTTTCTTCTAGAGGGCCTTATGCAGGACTTCCAGCATTTGATGATACAATTCAAGCAATAAGTGGAATGGCAGCGTATCAAGAAATCTACTCAGATCAACCTAGCTACACATCTGGAGCAACTGCTGATAAAGTTACTGGCTTAATGCTTGGAATGTCAATTTTAAGCGCATTATTTAATCGAGAAAAAAATGGGGAGGGCACAGAATTAGAAGTTCCAATGATGGAAACTATGGTTGATTTTACTTTAGTCGAACATTTATATGGTTATAATTTTTTACCACCAAAAGCTCCACCTGTTTATCCTAGACAATCTTCTCCGAACAGAAAACCTTACAAGACATTAGATGGTTATATAGCTGTACTCCCTTATAGTGATGATCAATGGTTAAGGTTTTTTAGTATTATAAAAAAAGAAAACATTTTGAAAGATCCTAAATTTTGTTCGTTAGAATCAAGAAACCAAAATATTGATGAATTATACAAGATTTTGTCTGAAGAATTAAAAAAAAGAAATACTAGTTTTTGGATCAAAAATCTAAGAGAACAAGATATCCCTGCTACTAAAGTAAATTTTCCAAAGGACCTATTTGAAGATGAACATCTTGAAAGAACAAATTTTTTCAAAGTCCAAGATCATCCAACAGAGGGAAAATTATTGTATCCAAGCTTTCCAGTAGAATTTAATGAAAATGAAACCTCTAAGAGCTTGCATGCACCATCTCTTGGAGAAAACACTAAAGAAATTTTAATTGATTTGGGATATTCAGAATTTGAGATTGAAAGCTTTGTTTCTAAAGGTACTATAAAGATATAATTCAAAAATGGGTGAACTTATGACAATTGAAAATATTGGATTTATTGGCCTAGGTGCTATGGGTTCTGTAATGGCACCACTTATTGTAAAATCAGGATGCAAAGTTCTTGGGTATGACATAAAAGCTAAAATAGATAAATCATCTGGTGTGAAGCAAGTTGAGGATATAAATGATTTTAGTGGTCTTGATGTAATAATTTTCATGTTACCCAATGGAAGAATTGTCTCTGAAATGGCCATTAAATTATTAGAAATGAATTTAAAATCAGTGTTTATAGATATGTCTTCAAGTGATCCTAGAGAAACTCAAGAATTAGGTAAGAAGTTAAAAAATAAAGGCATAAAATTTTTAGATGCACCTGTTTCTGGAGGCGTTGCAAGAGCCAAAACTGGTGATTTGATGATCATGGCAGGTGGTGACGAGAATATTTTAAAAGAAGTAGATTATCTACTATCTGTAATGGGAAAAGTTCAATTTGCTGGTCCATTAGGTTCTGGTCATGCAATAAAAGCTCTTAATAATTATATGTCTGCAGCTGGATTAATTGCAAGTTTTGAAGCTTTAGCAACAGCCCGTTCTTTTGGAATTAAGCCAGAAAACTTTTTAAAAATTGTAAATGGAGCTACTGGGAAGAACAATACTACTGAAGTTAAACTGGATAAATTTGTAATTTCTAAAAAATTTAATTCAGGATTTGCACTAGATTTAATGGTTAAAGATGTCACGATTGCGAATAGTTTAATTAACGGCTTGTCCTCTAATAAACCACTTTCAAATGATGTTTTATCTCATCTTTCAGAGTCACTTAAAGCACTAGGTGGTAACCCAGATCACACAGAAGTTTATAAAACAATTAAGAAATAATATTAAAAAGCACAAAATTTATTTCAAAGTAATTTTCTTATAGTTGTGGTTTTGAATAAATAATAAAAACTTAAGTTTTTAGTTTGTTTGTAGTTGAGAAATAGTTGTTGTGCTAGTGTTCAATTCAAGGCTCATTTTAAATTCAATTAATGATGGTCCATCTACTTCCATTGCACTTTTTATTGTTGGTAGTATTTCTTCAGTATTATATATTGTAAAACATTTTAAACCAAAGCTTTCACCATACTTAGCAAAGTCTGGGTTAACTAGATTTGTTGCATAATGATCTCTAGTCGGGAAGTGAACTTCTTGATGATATCGTATTGTACCATAATGATTATTATTAGCTACTATTACTCTTATTTTAGCCTTCTGAGCAACTGCTGTTGCAAGCTCGGAACCAGTCATCAAAGCCCCACCATCTCCAACAATTGAATAAACTTGTCTGTCTGGAAACCTAAGTGCTGCCGCAATACCTGCAGGAATTCCCATGCCCATAGCACCAATTTCTGAACCTATTAATTTCATTTTAGATTTAAATGGAAACCTATGATGCATCCAACTTGTAAAATTTCCAGCATCATTTGTAATTATTGAGTTTTCTGGCGCGATTTTACCTAAACCATCAATGAAATGAGCAAAATCTAGTCCGTCATTTGCATTTTTTGGAGTTGCAGTTGCATCATTATTTAAATAACGATAATGACAAAGTTTAATCCATTCATTTCTTTCATTATTTGTATTATTGTTTGAAAACTTTGATAGTTGATCTAAAAAATTCTCACTATCTGCAACTATACCCAGATCAGTTCGAAAAATTTTACCTATTGTATTTGGATCAGGTATTACGTGAATAAAAGTTTGTTTTGATGAAGGAAATTTATAGGCCATATTTGGTACACCATTAAACCTATGGCCAACGACTAGGACTAAGTCCGCTTCTAATGCATTTTTTCTTATAGGTTCTGGAGGTCTTAAACCTAATTCTCCTGCATAGTGTAAGCTATCATTGGAAATAATATCTTGATGTTCATAAGTACATAATACTGGTAAATTATGAACTTTTACAACTTCTTCTACTAGTTTTCTTGACCTAGTTGAAGTATGAACCTGTCCACCTACAACTAGAACTGGTTTTTTTGCATTTGATAATAAGTTGGATACTTCCTTTACCTTGTCAGGAAAAGCTAAAGGTGGATTTATTTTAATACGCTTTACATCTTTAGATTCTATTTTAGTCTCTAAAACATCAGTGGGTATGGCTATAACTACAGGACCTGGTATGCCGCTTTCTGCAATGTGAAATGCTCTAGCTGTTATATTAGCTATTTCACTTGGTGTATTAATTTGTTCTACATGCTTTGCCATATCAGAAAAAGTTTTGATAAAATCCATTTCCTGCAAGTGCATTTTGCCAGTACTAATACGATTGACCTGACCTATAAACAAAACCATAGGTATCCCACCTTGATGTGCTGAGTGAACTGAAATTGATGCGTTTGTTGCTCCTGGGCCCCTGCTTACAAAGGCAACACCAACTTTGCCTGTACATTTTGCATCTGCGACAGCCATAAAGCCAGCACCTCCTTCATGCCGACAAGTGACAACGTCAATTCCAGGTGAATATAACAATTCATCCATAACCGATAAATATGACTCTCCGGGCACACAAAAGAAACGATCAACACCATGATTTTTTAAAGTTTGTACAAAAACTGAAGCAGCTTTCTTTGTCATTATACTTTCCTTATTTATATTGTTTGTTTTTTCCCACCATCTAAATTAATTTCTGTCCCCGTAAGGTGCCTAACTTTAGGATTACAAAGGAAATAGGCCAATTCAGCAACTTCTTCTGGTGTTGAAAATCTATCCAATCCTATATTTTTTAAGGCATTTTTTTCTGCATCAACAAAACTTATACCTTCTCTTTCTGCATTATTTTGTATAATAGTTATTAAACGATCAGTTGATGTCATACCAGGATTGATTGAATTTACATTAACTCCATCAACTAATCCTCTTTTAGATAGAGCTTTTGTAAAGTTTAGAAAAGCTGCATTGACGGCACCACCAACCATAAAAAATGGATCAGGAGAATGACTCATAGCTCCATTAATTGAAACAATCCATCCCTTGTTTGTAGATAACGTTGGCCAAAAAGCTTTTGATAATATAACGGCACTATAAAATTTTAAAGCAAATCCATCTTCAAAATCTTCTATAGGTTGCTTAAGGAAATCTCCACTTTTTGTTGCTCCAGCTGAGAAAATTAACGTATCAAAATTTTCAAACTCTTTTTCAACAGCTTTAATAGCATTTTCACATCCTATTTTTGTTTTCAAATCAGCTGCATAATAATTTACATTAATATAATATTTGTTTTGTAATTCAGATTTGGTTTTTTCTAAATTTTCTTTATTAGAGGCG
>CACBVW010000038.1 GCA_902542765.1 uncultured SAR116 cluster alpha proteobacterium
CAGTAGACGCTGCTACAAGATTTGCATTTAATACCAATCGTTCTGCAGCAGTTTTGTTATCTCAAAAAATGATTGGCGCAAAACAATTTAAAAATGGATAAATATTATGATTGAAAGAAGACCTTTTGTTCAAAAAATTTTAAAAAATAGACAATCAAACCTTAGAGTTGTTAGTGGTCTAGGAACTTCAACATGGGATTTAATGTCTGGCGGAGATGATAAAGCGAATTTTGGTTTTATTGGAGCAATGGGGCAGGCAATACCTTTTGCGTTAGGGTTAGCTATGGCACAGCCAGATTTGAGAATTCTTTTGTTTACCGGAGACGGAGATACTTTAATGAGCCTTGGTTCAATTGCTACAGTCGCAAATCATCCAGTTACGAACCTTACTATTGTGGTTATGGACAATGAATCTTATGTTGAAACAGGAAGTCAACCTACCGCAACTGCTGGTAAAACAGATCTTGAAATTGTGGCTAAAGGGTCAGGGATCTCTAACTCTTATACAATAAAAAATGAAAAAGATTATGATAGGTTAATAAAAACTATTTATGAAGAAGAAGGTCCTTCACTTGTTGTTGCAAAATGTCAAGCAAAGGCAACACCATTGGTCTTCCCACATTCATTTGATGGATCGGTTTCAATAAATAGATTTATGAGCACTCTTAAATCATAATGCAAAATAATCAAATAATTAATCTTGCCATTATGGGCATAGGAACTATTGGTAAGCGCCATTTAATGGCTATAGATACAATAGATAATGTTAAGCTATGTGGAACAGTTGACTTAACTGAAGACGCAAGATCATTTTGTAATTATAATAAAATATCAATATTTGATGATCTTAATGAATTAAAAAAATCTACTAAAGTAGATGGTGTAATTATTTCTACACCTACTATTATACATCATAAAAATGCAATATCAGCGCTGAATTTAGGATTAGACGTTTTGATTGAAAAACCTATTTCAGCCACATTATCTGAAGCGGAGCAAATTGAAAAGATTGCACAAATAAATAATTGTTCAGTTTTAGTTGGTCATCAAAGAAGATTTAATCCAACAGTGTTAAAAACAAAAGAAATTATTCATGAAAAAAGAATTGGAAAAGTTATTGGGCTATCTGGAATTTGGGCGCTAAGAAAAGATGAAGAATATTTTTTACCTGAATGGAGAAAAGAAATTAGCGCTGGTCCTGTAATAACTAATCTTATTCATGACATTGATTATCTAAGATTTATATTTGGAGAAATTACAGAGGTTTCGGCATTCTCATCAAATAATATAAATAATTTTGAAAAAGAAGATATTATTTCTACAAATTTGAAGTTTGAACAAGGGTTGATAGGTAATTTTTTAATTAGTGATAGTGGTACTTCTCCTTGGTCTTGGGAGACTGGAACGGGCGAAAATATATATTTGCCTCATCTTAAAGAAAATAATCTTAGAATAGTTGGTACACAAGGCTCATTAGAATTTCCAAATCTTAAGCTCTGGAGTTACAAAAATGATGGAGACAATTGGAAAAGTGAATTAGAGAGCTTTAATTATGATTTCGGTGAAGTGGATCCTTACATTTCCCAAATCAACCATTTCATTGATGTGATTAATAAAAAAGTGGATCCCATTACAAATGCTTCTGACGCAAAAAGAACACTTAAGGTAGCACTTTCAATTCTTGAGTCAGCTAAATTAAATAGTATAGTTAAGATATAATCATAAAATTTGGAGAAATGACATGTACGATTTAGGCCTAAAAGATAAAGTAATATTAATCACTGGTGGCAGTGATGGTTTGGGTTACGCATCAGCTGAATTATTATCATCTGAAGAAGCACATGTTGTAATTTGTGGAAGAAGAGGGGATTATTTAAACGAAAAAGCTAAAATAATTACAGAAAAAACAGGTAATGAAGTTATTCCGATTAAAGCAGATGTAAGTATTGCAGAAGATTGTAAAAAACTAGTTGAGGAAACTATCGCTAGGTTCAAGAAAATTGACGTATTAGTCAACAATGCTGGAGCATCGGCTGCTGCACTTTTTGAGGATGTGACTGATAAAAACTGGGAAGATGATATAAATCTAAAATTAATGTCTACGATAAGAATGTGTCGTTTAGCAATACCTTATATGAAATCAAATAATGGTGGAGTTATAATAAATGCTACAATTGGAGGCGGAAAAGCCCCTAATGCTGGATCATTACCAACTACTGTTACTAGAGCTGCTGGTATAAACTTGACAAAATCTCTTGCTAATCAATATGCAAAAGACCAAATAAGAGTTAACACAATATGTATTGGACTAATTAAAAGTGCTCAATGGGAACGTAGAGCTGGATCAGGAAGTATAGATGACTTTTATAATGAACTATCAAAAAAAGTTCCTATGGGTATGGTTGGTGAGGAAATTGACTACGCCAACCTAGTTGCATTTCTATCTTCTAAAAGAAGTTCATATATTACAGGAACTGCTATTAATTTAGATGGTGGTTTGTGTCCTGTAGTATAGATTTAAAAGAAAGACAATTAACTTTTTTTAATTCTTGGTGGATCAACTTCAGCAAGTTCACAAGCATAATCAAGTAATGCGCTAAAATCTTTTTTAGCAAATTTACCGGATCTTGCTTGACCATAAACTGCTTGTACTGATGAACCAACTGGTAAACCAACTCTAAAACTATTTGCCGTCTCAATTGCTAACCCCATGTCTTTGTGAGCAAGATCAATTGTAAACCCTGGTTCAATATCATTTTTAAGTACTTTTGATAAAAAATTAATATGGAACTGTCCATTATTAGCAGTTGTTCCAGCATTCACTTCTTTAAATGTATTTAAATCTAAACCAATTTTTTGAGCAAGTGTAAGGGCTTCAGCAGTTATTTGAGCAATACTTAGTATTTGAAAATTATTTACAACTTTTGCTCTTATTCCTGACCCAACTTTCCCACATCTTATAATAGTGGTTCCCATTGCATTAAGTAATGGTTCAATTTTTTTAAAAGCTCCCTCGTTATCACATCCTACCATAAAAAGAGAATCACCAGAGATTGCGTGACTTACTAACCTGCCAACTGGAGCATCTATAAAATCAATATCTTTTTGTTTGCATATTTCATATATTTCATCTGTTCCTGTTGGTGCAATTGTACTCATATCTAATATAATCGATCCAGGCTTTATGTATGATAAAACACCATCAGGGTCGGTTATTACGGATTTAACATTTTCTGTAGATGGCAACATTGTTACAATAATTTCTGCATCCTCAACAGTATCTTTAATACTATTTCCTTGAACAGCTCCTGACTTGATGTGGGGCTGCATCTTTTCTTTTTCTATGTCATAAACAGATAAATTCGTTCCCTTTTTTATAATATTTAGAGCCATTGGTCCTCCCATTGCGCCAAGACCAATAAAAGCTATCGGTTCACTCATAAAATACTTCTCCTAACTTATTGCTAATTATTTAATCAACATTAAACTTAAATAATATTAATTTACAATTATTTATAATATTTAAGGTATTTATTAATTATTTTAGAGTAAATAAAAGTTGTATCATGGCATCAGATAAATCTAACATCGTTCCAAGTGAATTCATAATCGTTGGTGGGACAGGAAATCTCTCTAAAAATAAAATATTACCAGCTTTATTTTGGAGATTTTTAGATAAGCAGATTGATGAAAACTCAAATATAATTTTGTGCGATAAAGAAATAAAATCCAAGGGTGATTTTTTTTCGGGATTAAAATTTAAATGTGATGAAGCTATAAAAAAAGTTATTGATAATGAAAAAATCTGGGATGATTTTCTAAATATTATAAAATTTGTTGAGCTAGATGTTGTTTCTGGTAATGGTCATCTTGAATTAGTTAAAATTTTAAAAGAAAAATTTGACCCAAATAGACCCATAATATTTTACTTAGCAATAGCGTCTAGCTTATTTGGTTATAGTTGTAGGTTCATTAGAGACTCTGGTTTAAATATTCCTCAAAGTAGGCTTGTAATTGAAAAACCAATTGGCAAAAATAAATCAACAGCCATACAAATTAACAATGAAATATCAAGTGTTTTTAAAGAAAGTCAAATCTATAGAATAGATCATTATTTAGGTAAAGAAACAGTTCAAAATTTGATGGCTTTAAGGTTTGCTAATACATTTTTTGAAAATCAATGGAACAATAAAAATGTAGACAATGTTCAAA
>CACBVW010000039.1 GCA_902542765.1 uncultured SAR116 cluster alpha proteobacterium
CAGAATAGATGTTCCTGAGGGGATTTCCTCAAATATTAAAAAACAAATACACAGTAAAGTAAGAGAAGTTGTATTAAAAACACTAGCTCCTAAAGAAGTTAAATATGATTATGTCTCTATTAGAGAAGCATTTGGTTATATAGGTGATGGTCTTCCAGTCATAGATGTTGATTTGAGACCAGGGCGAGATACGAGAAGAAAAAAAGCGCTTGTTGATGGTATATCTGAAGTTCTAAAAGAAACGTTAAATGTTTCTAGGGAAGATGTGTATTGTTTGTTTAGAGAGATACCGGCACATAACCATTATACTGGAGGAGAGCCTTTGCCTGAATGGGTACCATCTGATGAGTAAGAATTATGAAAAAGAAGTTCTAAAAGCTTATAATAATTATTTAGCATATTTTTTAGAAAACGATATGGAAGGTATTAATTCACTAGTCCAGTTTCCTATTACGTATATAGCTGATGGAGAAAGTAAATCACTTGATGCATTCCCAATCAAACCAAAAGAAATGATGGAGAGCAAACAATGGGACACTACCATTGACACAAATACTTACACACATGGTGTGAATTCTATAAAAGGTCATGTGATTAGTAGTGGTACAAGGATAAGAAAAGATAAATCAGTAATAGAAAAATATACTGCATTTTATGCTTTTACAAAAACACGTGATGGATGGAAAATGTATGCTATTTCAAGTGTTATTCAAGACTAATTTAAAATACTATTCAACTGCATAACTTAACCATTCAATCAGATGGTGTATTTACAATTATTAGACCTTAAAATAATCTAAAGTTAATTAGTTTAACTTTTTAAATAGGAAATTTTATGACGTCATCGAAATTAATAAATTATACTACAAGAGAATTTATGTCAGACCATGAACTTGAACAATATATTACTAAACAAAATGAAATTTTTACACCTAAGGTTGTAGAAGAATTTACTAAGGCTGGAATGTTAAGAAGAGTTTTAACTAAACTCTGGAATAAAGAAGGTGTTCATAGAGTTGGAATATTATTTGAGTATAGAGATGAAAAAGCGTTTGCTGCATGCCAAAGTTTGTTAGAAAAACATTATATTCCCATGGTTAAAACATTTATAACTAAAGTAGTAGGAAGTCGAGGTATAGTAGTACACGAATTTAGTTCTGGAGAATTTAGATAATAAATTTATAGTTAGGGATATTAATGATGATAATTGCAATTGTTACTTTTGAAATAGATAAAGAATTAAATGATACGGTTTTAAAAGAAAAATTTTTAGAAACATCTCCCATATACAAGGACACCCCAGGTTTAATTAGAAAAAATTATATATGTGATACTTCAAAAAATTTAGCAGGTGGTGTTTATTGCTTTAATAATATTGAGAATGCAAAAAGTTGGTTTGATGAAGATAGAGTTAAATGGATTACGGAGAGGTTCTCAGCACCTGATATAAAATTTTATGAAAGTCCAGTTATAGTTGATAATAATACTGATGAAATAATTTCATAAATTATTCTGATCTATGAGAAGACTAAATTCTAAAAATTTCATTTTATTTGCTATTATTTATTTAATTGAATCAATCATAACTAATATGCAAACATAAAAGAAGGCAAACACAAATACTGGTGCGGCATTTGATATTTGTTTATTACTTTTTGGTTCTGACTTTTTCCAGTCAGCTGGCATAACATCTCTGTCCCATGCCTCACGCCTTGTATCTTTTTTACGTTGATCAACGTGTATATTTCTTGGGTCTACTTTATAATCTTCTTTCATTTCTAAAATCTTATTGCATTGTCGAATTCTAGGATAACATATAATAAAATAGATTAATTATTTTTTTCTAACTTATTTGATAAATCCTCATCTTCAGATTGATAAATATAAGTATTTAATGGTTTAAATCTTATAACTAAACAAGCCAATGCAATTATAAGTATTGCTCCAGCTTCATAAAGAAGTATGATTGGGTCCATACCTTTGCCTTGAAGTATTATTAATCTTGCTATTGCAGTCATAGCAATAAACAATGGCAATGTAATAGGTATTTTATTACTTACATAAAATATACCTATCATTCCAAGAACTTCAGTATATATAAATAATAACAATAAGTCAGCTAATTGCACTTTACCATTATTATATATAGAGTAAATTTCCTGCAAAACTGCAATTACAGTTAAAATAGCTATAATTCCTAATAAAACCTTTTCTATTGTTTTTATAATAAGAGCAGGCTTAATTTTATTGTCTTTCATTATTAGTACCCTGATTATATATAGTGCATAATAAATATTTAATTAATTTCACTAGCTATTTTAGAGATTGTTCCTTTGCTAAATAAATTTCCGTATTTATAGTTTTCATCTACAGAAAATATAGTCAATATTGTGTTTTTAGAAGTATTAATAACATTAAAAAAACCACCATGACCTGTCATAGTTAATGTTGGTACTCCATTTACATTGTATACCCAAAATTGGTATCCATATTTAACACCTTCTCTTTTTGTTTCAACTGCGTTTGTAATACCTTCTTTGTAAAATTTTCCTAAACAAGTGTCATTTATCATCTCATCATGAATAAACTGACCAAAGTTAGACCAATCTACAGCAGTCATAGTTAGCCTTGCCTGAGAAACTGTTATACCTTTTTTGTCTGATACCCAATGCATAAAATTATTTGTGCTAAATTTTTTAAAAGCATTTTCGTAAAATATTTCACTTGCTGGTTTTTTTGTTAATTCAGTAATCATAATAGAAAGAGCAAATGGGTCTGATGAAAAATAAAAATGTTTTGAACCTTGTTCTCTGTCATTACCCTTTAAAATTGAAATAGCCTTAAGCATACTTGCTTTTCCTTCATATTTTCTCATGCCCATTGCCATTTGGTTCATCTTTCTTCTCAGCTTATAATCATTTTGTATTGGCGCCACTCCACTATTCATCTGCAGTGTGTTTCTTATAGTTATTTTAGAGTATGGAGTTTGCTTGAGTAAAGGTGAATATTTACCTAATTCATCATCTAATGACTCAATTTTACCGTTGCAAACAAGACTACCTATTGCCGTAGACAATGCTGTTTTTGCCATAGACATACCGTGCAATATTGTATTACTGTCAATATTTCTTTTTTTATTAAATCTTGTATACACTAAATCATTATTTTTTCTGATTAATGCAGCTAAATTGAATTTATCTTTAAAAATTTTATCAAAATTTTCTTTTTTGAAATTGATACTATCAAGATTTTGTTTTTCACCATAACTATGAATATTTATTTTAAAAGGACCAAACTTTTTCGTTTCATGGACATCAAAATAAGGAACGATTTGACGTTTCCACATTTTTTTTGGACCATGGTCGGCTAATGAAACAAAACTGTATGAAATAATTATTACAGCTGAAATTAAGAATTTATACATGTATTACCTATTTATTTTCCAGTTACCTTTTCATTTTTCAATGTATATTTTAATATACTTAACATGTAAAGTAATTTTGTTAGATCGGTAAGATTATCAATAAATTTTAAATTAAAATTTAGTATTTTTGTTTGTTTGGAATAACACCTCTTATCCCTCCTTTAGGGTTGTCAATATCACCTTTTCGTCATGGAATTATATGAATATGGAAATGAAAAACTGTTTGTCCAGCATCCTCGCCTATATTCATTCCAATATTGAAACCAGTAATGGCGTCATCTGTTAATTTTAACTCAGTTTTTTGGGTATTTAGAACTAACGGTATTTCTTCATATTCGTCTTTATTACACTCAAAATAGCTCACGATGTGTCTTTTGGGTATAATTAATGAATGAAGACTTGTAACTGGAGATGTGTCTCTAATAATAAAAAATGCTTATAATCATTCACAATGCTCTCTTCTTGTAAATTACAAAAAACAC
>CACBVW010000040.1 GCA_902542765.1 uncultured SAR116 cluster alpha proteobacterium
ATTCTTTGCAGCAAATACATTTGAGACAAACATACTAAATGAACAAAGATAAATAAATGCTAAGAAAAGCACTCTATAATTTTTTTTTGGAATCATAACAGTCGTTTTAAATTTATATATCTACGAAAGCTATCTATATAACAAAAAATAAAGTTTGTCTTGATAACATTTAGGCTATATAGTCATTTGTGGAATTTTAAGTTAATTATACACTAGTGTATTAAGTAAAAGAAAGAAGAAGCAAAGAAAGTTAGTGTATAACGCATAAGCGTGTAAACAAATTGAATGAGTTTAGAAGTAATAAGGATAATATCACTAAAAATGAGGTTGTTGTCGTATTTTTATATCAAAGGTGTATTTATATTTTATTTAAATTATAATAATATTTTTATATACAAATCATAAACATATTACATGTAAGTTTATCTCCATTTATTTTCATAAAACTCATTCCGGTTTTAATGTGCTATCAAACTTGTTTTGATAACTCATTTTGGTTTGGAGATTAATTATGAGTAAACGTTTGTTAATTGATGCAAGGCAATCAGAAGAAACTAGAGTTATAACAACTACAAATGATATAATAGATGATTTTGAATATGAAGTTCATTCTCGAAGACAACTTAAAGGAAATATTTATTTAGCAAGGGTTACAAGAGTAGAACCTAGCCTTCAAGCAGCTTTTGTTGAATATGGAGGAAATCGTCAAGGTTTTTTAGCTTTTAGTGAAATTCATCCAGATTATTATAGAATACCTATTGAGGACAAAAACAAACTTATAGCTGAGGCATCTGCTAAAACTGATGAGGAACTTTCCTCTAATGAAGATGTTAATGAGGATTTAACAGATGATTATAATGAAGAAGAACTCAAAAAAATAAAAAGAAATTTATACAGAAATTATAAAATTCAAGAAGTTATTGCTCGCCGTCAAATCTTACTAGTACAAGTTGTAAAAGAAGAACGTGGAACAAAAGGAGCTGCTTTAACTACATATATATCCATAGCTGGAAGGTATTGTGTGCTTATGCCTAACACACCGAGAGGTGGAGGGGTAAGTAGGAAAATTGCAAATATCACAGATAGAAAAAGACTTAAAAAAATTGTTGATGACTTGGATGTTGCAGATGGAATGGCTGTAATAATTAGAACAGCTGGCAGTAAAAGAACTAAGGCTGAAATCAAAAGAGATTTTTCTAATTCAATGTCAATTTGGGAAAATGTAAAAAAACTAACTTTAGAATCTAATGCTCCTTTTTTAATACATGAGGAAGGATCTTTAGTTAAAAGAGCTATCAGAGATCTTTATAACAATGAAATTGATGAAGTATTGGTTGAAGGAGTTGAAGCTTACAAAGTTTGTAAAAATTATATGAAAGCTGTGATGCCAAGCCATGCAAAAAAAGTTCAACAATACAATAATAAAAACCCTTTATTTCAAAATTTTAAATTAGACTCTCAATTGCAAGATATTTTTAATCCAAGAGTTAATCTTAAATCAGGTGGATATTTAATTATAGATCAAACAGAAGCGCTAGTTGCGATAGATGTTAATTCTGGAAAAGCAACAAGGGAAAGATCGATAGAAGATACAGCGCTAAAAACTAATTTGGAAGCTGCAGAAGAATTTTCTCGTCAATCAAGACTGAGAGATCTTTCTGGATTAATTGTAATTGATTTTATAGATATGGAAGAAAGCAAAAATCGTACTCTTGTTGAAAAAAAATTAAAAGAAGCAATGAAAAAAGATAGGGCAAGAATTCAAATTGGTGAAATTAGTAACTTTGGACTTCTTGAGCTGTCTAGACAACGGTTAAGACCCTCAGTTATTGAAAACTCTTCTGAGCTATGTCCACAATGTGGTGGTTCAGGCAGGATACAATCAATTGAGGTAAGTGCAATTCAGATCCTTAGATCTATCGAAGAAGAAGGTAACTCCGACGATAATATAGGCATTAAGATTTCAACACATTCCGATATTATATTACATATACTTAATAAAAAACGCACAGAATTAAATGAAATTGAATCAAGGTACAATATATCAATTGATTTTATAAATGATAACTCGATTATTCCTCCTCAAAAAAAATTAGAAATTATAAAAAATAATTCAATTGCTAACCAAGAATTAAAAGAAATTAAAACTGATTCTACTTCTGTTAATGAAGATGAAAATGATAATAAAAACAAGAAAAGTAAAAGATTAAATAGAAGAAAGAAAAGAGCTCCTAAACAGGATAGGAATGTTGTTAAAACCACTTTTGAAGAAGAAAACAAAGTTGAAGATGGCCATGAGGAATTACAAAAAAAGAAACCTCGAACTAAAACAAAAAAAACAACCGTAAAAAAACCAAAAATCAAACCCAATAAATCAAAAGATACTGAAATACAAGATATTGAAAAAGAAAAAACAATTGAAACAGAAACCAAAAATATTAATACTGAAGTAAGAGAAGTTAAATCTTCATCACCTATCGAAGTGACACAAATAGATCAAAACTCAAGTATAGAAAAACCAAAAAAAAAGGGGTGGTGGTCACAATAAAATTTTTAGCATTAATACTTTTTATTTTTCTTTCAAATCAATCATATTCTGCACAAAGATTCCAAGTAATTCGAGATGCAGAAATTGAGCTTTTTTTACATAAAATTATAAAATCAGTTATTGAGGAAAATAAAATCAAAAACTTTTACCCTAGACTAGTTTTGAATAGTGAATACAATGCATTTGTAACTGGTTCTAACAAAATTTATGTAAATACTGGTTTGATTAATCAAGCGAATTCTTTAAGCGAAATTCAAGCAGTGTTAGCTCATGAGATTGGACACTTGGCTCTAAACCACTACAATACAAGATTAGTTAATTCTAAAAAATTGTCAAATTATTCAAAACTTGCGACATTTGCAGGCATTGCCCTGTCGGCTCAAGGGAAAATAGACACTAACTCAGCTATTGGGCTGATAATTGGGTCCGATGATCTTGCTAATAAATCTTCACTCCAATTTTCTAGAATACAAGAACAACAAGCAGATAAATTTGCATTGGATCAATTGATAAAGAACAAAATTTCTTTAATAGGCTTGGAAAAGTTATTAACGAATTTAGCTAATGAAGAACTTAAAAACTCAAATACAGTATTAAAATATTATAGATCACATCCTTTTTCAAAACAAAGATTAAAACAAGTTAAAAAATATATATTGCAATATCAAAAAGTATCATTGGATGAACAAACAGTATCGATAAATGAAAATGTAATTTCGCTAATATATATAAAAAGTAAAATAAAGGCTTACAGCATTGATCCAAATGATGTGATAAGAAGTTTGGAAAATAATAATGATTTTTTATCTAATTACTCACAGGTGATTGCTTTATATAGGCTTGGTAAATACGATTTAGCTCAAGAAAAGCTCTCTTTAATAAAAGGTAAATACGAAGAGTATCCATTTTTTTCTGAATTAAAGGGTGATATTCATTTCAAAGAAGGTAATTTCAATATCGCAATCAATGAATATGAAAAAGCAATCCAGACTTTGGAGGAAGTTTTTCCTCCTTCGACAGATCTTATAAAATTCTCTCTAATTAAGACATATTTACAAACCAATAACAAAGGTCATTTAAATAAATCGATTATACTTTTAGAAGAATTACTATTAACTAATCCTAATTGGAGTTATTTATGGAGATTATTATCTAAAGCATCTGGTAAATTAAACAAAAAAGGTATCGCATATATTGC
>CACBVW010000041.1 GCA_902542765.1 uncultured SAR116 cluster alpha proteobacterium
TTATAATTCCTTTGCTAAAAAATCCCAAAATATTGAAATTAGAAATTTACTTATTGACTTAGCATTAATGAGTAGAGAGCAGAAAGATAATGCTAAATTAATATTATTGAATGCGCAAAAATCACGAAGTGCCCAAGAGGAAGTTACTAAAGATAAAAGACAATTTATTTTAACATGGGTCCAGCCGGGTCTTGCCGGTCTTATGGATGGATCAGTTTCAACTTTAGCTCCAATTTTTGCTACTGCTTTCGCAACAAAAGATAGTCATACAACATTATTAGTTGGTTTGGCAGCATCTATAGGAGCTGGAATTTCAATGGGTTTTACAGAAGCTGTACATGATGATGGAGTAATATCAGGGAGAGGTTCACCAATAAAGCGAGGATTTGCCTCAGGCATTATGACCACAATAGGGGGGGTTAGGTCATGCACTCCCATATTTGATTACTGACTTTTATGTTGCAACAGTGATTGCAATGTTTTTTGTACTAGTTGAGCTTTGGGCTATTGCGTGGATACAAGCTAAGTATATGGAAATTAAATTTACAAAAGCCGTATTTCAAGTGGTATTTGGTGGATCACTAGTTCTGGCTGCTGGTATATTAATAGGTGGAGGTTAAAAAAAATTAATTTGACATTGATAATAGTTATAGTAATAATAATGATAATGATTCGCAATAACATAACGGTGTTTTAAATGAAAAGTCTTAAATCTTTATTATTTTGTATTTTCAACTTAATTTTTTGTTTATCTATCTTAATTTTTGGCATTCAACGCGCTAGTGCAAAAGAGATAAATATTTACTCTTATCGAAGCCCTGCTCTTTTGGAACCATTTACTAAAGAATATGAAAAAGAATTTTCAGTAAAATTTAACGTTTTACACGCTAAGAAAGGTCTCGCCCAAAGGCTCAAATCCGAAGGAAAAAATTCTCCTGCGGATGTGATTCTTACTGTTGATATTTCAAGATTATCTGAGCTTGCGGATATGGATTTAGTTA
The DNA here is from genome assembly GCA_902542765.1 of uncultured SAR116 cluster alpha proteobacterium. Taxonomy (GTDB): domain Bacteria; phylum Pseudomonadota; class Alphaproteobacteria; order Puniceispirillales; family Marisalimonadaceae; genus Marisalimonas. The sequence goes on from CACBVW010000041.1 coordinate 1,002, forward strand.
AAAAAATTAACTCAGACATAATAAATAGAAATGTTCCAAATCATTTAAGAGATATAAACAAAAAATGGGTTAGTTTATCTACTAGAGCCCGAATAATAGGTATTTCCAAAGAAAGGGTTAATAAAAATGAAATTAATGATATTGAAGATTTAGCAAAATCCAAGTTCAGGGGTAAAATCTGCACAAGAATAGGAAGCCACCCATATAATAGAGCATTATTGGCTTCAATAATTGCTCATAATGGTGAGGCAAAAGCAAAATCATGGGCAGAAGGTTTAGTTTCAAATTTTGCAAGAAAACCAAAAGGTAATGACAGAGCACAAGCAAAAGGAATTTACTCAGGTGAGTGTGATATAGTTTTAATGAACACGTATTATTTTGCATTAATGAAATTTAATGAAAAGAAACCTGAACAAAAAAATTGGGCACGAGCTACTGAAGTAATATTCTATAACCAAGGTAATAGAGGACAACATGTAAACATTTCAGGTGCGGCTATTGCAAAATATTCAAAAAATAGTGAAGAAGCTTTGAGATTTGTTGAATGGCTTACTATGCCAAAAGCACAGAAAATTTATGCAAATGTTAATTTTGAATATCCAGTAAATCCTAAAGTTAAACTTGATGGGAAAATAATAGAATGGGGTACATTTAAGTCAGATAGTTTACCAATAAGCGAGATTGCTAAAAATTCAAAAAAAGCACAAATGATAATTGATCAGGTGGGTTGGTGATTAAAAGAAATAACTAATACCAAAATAACCAACTAATAGCCAAGCTATACCTTTAATTAAAAAAAACAGGAATAAAACAAGTCCTGTTTTTTTTATATTTATCTTTGAAATTTTTATATAATCTAGATATTTAGACAGTCTGACCGCCATTAATCTGGATCTCTGTTCCATTAACATATGAGAAAGTTTCTGAGCACATTGAAAGAATGACACCTGCAACTTCATCGGGTGTTCCAAATCTTTTCATAGGTATCTTCTCTGTGAGTAATTTTTTACTACTTGGAGTAACCATAGAGGTTTCAATTTCTCCAGGAGCTATAGCATTTACTCTTATATTATCTTTGGCAAGATCTGAAGCCATTTCTCTTGTAAGTGATTTTAGAGCAGCTTTAGATGTTGCGTAAGCAGGTCCTGCAAATTGGTGAACATTATCACTGGCAATTGATGTTACGTTAATTATCATACCATTGGCTGATTTAAGATTATTAACAATAGCTTTTGAGATAATTATTGGAGCAAAAAAATTAACATTAAATACTTTACGCCATAATTCTAATGATGTTTCATTAAAGCTAAGTCTCTCATTTTTTTTGTCTTTTGGAGAAATTGCAGCATTATTAATGAGTGCTTTAACAGGCCTCCCATTTAAAAATTCAGATAACTCTCTAAGTTTTTTGTTTAAAGAAATTTCATCTTCAAGATCAACTTGAAAGTGAAATTGTTTATTGTTAGACCAAGGACATTTTGGTGCAACTTCAGATCGTGAAAATGTAATTACTGTCCATCCATCATCCCAAAATTTTTTAGAAGTAGCGTGACCTATGCCTCTGCTACCTCCTGTAAGGATTATAATTTTATCTTTTTCTTCCATTTTTAAATTTTCGAGAAATTGATAATCATTCTTAATAATACATTATGTTACTTTGAAATCAAAGAAATTAGATAAATAAGAATGTTATTTTTTTATTTTTTTTCCAAATAACTCTAATCTATGATCTACTAGTTCATATCCCATATTAAGAGCTACCTGCCTTTTCATTTCTTCTAGTTCTTCGTTCTGAAATTCAATGATTTCACCACTCTCAACATCAATTAAATGTTCATGATGTTCACCAGCTTCTTCATATCGAGATCTGCCGTCACCAATATCTAATCTTTCTATTATTCCAGCCTCTTCAAATAATTTGATTGTTCTGTAAACAGTTGCGATTGAGATTGAACGATCTTTTTCAACAGCTCTTCTATACATTTCATCCACATCAGGGTGATCAGCTGAATCCTCGATTACTTCTAGTATAATTTTTCTAGGCAGTGTCATTCTCAGACCATTTTTTATACATTTCTCATAAAGTTTGGCCATTCTTTTTTCCTAGAAAAATTTATAATCATTCTAAACTAATACAAGTTTACAAAAAATTAAATTATTTTTTTATTTATATTCATTATTTTATTGATAAACAAAATAGGTAAAAGTCCTATAATTACTATAAGAAGAGCTGCACTTGATGCTCTTTCAAGCATTTCGTCATTTGCATATTGATATACATACGTGGCTAAAGTTTCAAAATTGAAAGGTCTTAATAATAATGTTATAGGTAGTTCTTTAATAATATCAACAAAAGCCAGAATAAATGCAGTAAAAATAGATGGTCTTAATAACGGTAATATAACCTTCCTAAAACTATACCAAAACGGATTACCAAGTGATCTACTAGCTTCAAGCAAATTAGGGGGTAATCTATTTATTCCGCTATTAATTGCCCCAAATGAAACAGCATTAAATCTTGATATATAAG
>CACBVW010000042.1 GCA_902542765.1 uncultured SAR116 cluster alpha proteobacterium
TTCAATTTTGGTACTATTGTACGTTCAATTGAATCTACGTCATTATTTTGATAATAAGCAGCAAGTAAACTTTTGGTAATAAAAAATCCATTGTCATTAGGAGCCAATTGTAATGCATTTTTATAAAAAGAAATTGCTGATTTTAAATCAGAACATCTTTTATATATTGAACCAGCAATTGAAAAAGTATCTACCGAGCCACCTGCATCGATAGCTTTCTTCACAAATGATTTAGTTTTTTCACAATCTTTTGAACCATAACGAAATTCAACCAAAGCTCTCAATGCATATGCAGATGCATCTTCGTAAGCAGCAACGTCAGCTTTAGAATATTCTACTAATTTTTTTATGTCACTTTTTTTATCTTTTGATAAACCAAGCCTTATTCTTTGATAAATTTCCCAAGCCATACCGTTATATATGGCTGGTGATTTTGGTCCTAAACTTTTCCTTAATTGTTCTTGATATTCAATATATTTTTTATGACCGTCAATTGTGTATTTTCTCCACTCAGCACGAGAGTTCAAAACTAAAGTTAAATTTTCAATGTTTTTAAATCTTTTAGAATATAAATCACCAGTCGATCCTGTAACTACTTTTATTTGAAGATGTTTTAGTATTTTATTTCCTATGTTATCTTGAACTTTGAAAATATCTTTTAAGTCAAATTCCTCTTTGTCAGACCAAACTACTTTATTCTGCTTTAAATCAACTAATTGAAGATTTATACGAGATTGATTTAAAATAGTCTGTATAGATCCTTTGATTACATAATCAGCGTTATATTCATCTATAAATTGTTTTATTGAATAATCATTATTTTTTGCATGTTGACTAGTAGTTCTTGATAAAACTCTTATGCCAATATATTTAGAAAGGCTTGAGATCATACTTTCTGTTAAAGCAGGACTAATACCTTTGGTATTTTCTGTATTTGACAAATCTTCGAATGGATAAACTAAGATAGTAGGAATAGACAAGGATGAAACAGTACTAACTTTATCTAATTTAGTTTCTGTATCCAACACACCTGAAAAGAACAGTCCTATGAAGACAGCAGCTATAGCACCTCCTATCATGGCTATTAACTTCGTGTTCGATGATTGTGACTTAAGCTTTCTCTTTTGTGATGGATCTAATAACAGATCATAAGCATGAAACTGGTTCTGCTTTACTTTCTGTATGCCTAAATCATTGAACTCATACTTTGTTTTGTTAGCAACAAGATCATAAACATTCTTGGATATAGTTATACCACCTGGCTGCGCTAAAGCCTCTAATCTTGCAGCAATGTTTACTCCATCACCTAATAAATTATCACCTTCCTTAACAACATCACCCATATTGACACCTATACGGTATTCTAGCTTTACTTCTGTAGTGTCTTTATCATTACGGGCTTTAATCTGTTTCTGGAACTCTACAGCCGTATCAACAGCAGCAACTGCGCTAGGAAACTCAGCAAACACAGAATCCCCTCCTGTATTAAATATACGACCTTTTTGTTTTTTAATAAGAGGTTCAATGATCTTGTTACATTCTCTAAGACCGAGTAGAGTAGCATTCTCATCTTTTTCCATATGTTTGCTATAGCCAACTAAATCTGTGGCAAATATGACTGCTATCTTACGGTTAATTTCTTCGTTTGACATTATTAGGTGACCCCAATTATTCTAATAGTATACTATTAATATATAAATATAATTACATTTATAGTGAAATTATACAAAGCCTTAAGGTTAATTAAGTGAAAAATTTTTATAAAATTTTTGGTTCTTTTAAATTTTCATTCGTTCCACCTTTAATGATTTATCTAGCTGCAGGTGTGTCAGGAATTACAAATATAGTAGGTCTATTTTTTGTGAAAGAGTATTTGGATCTATCTGCAGTTTTTCTTGCTGGATTAGGTTTTTGGGCTGGTCTTCCGTGGGTGTTAAAAATGCCTTTGGGACATTTAGTTGATATTCTTTGGAAGTTTAAATCTATTCTTGTAATAGTGGGTGCACTAGTAATGGCCGCTAGTAGCTTAATTATGTTTTTTCTTATTCAATATAAATCTGAAATGATAGCTATTTTTAATGCAGAAACATGGTTTGTCATTTCAACTTTACTAGCTCCTATTGGATTTGTTCTTCAAGATGTTGTTGCTGATGCAATGACAGTTGAGGCTGTACCTAAAACTGATGATCAAGGAAATGAAATAAGTTTTAATGAGTTAAAATCTATGAACATTTCAATGCAACTTCTTGGAAGAGTGTCTATCATTTTTGGTACTTTGCTTGTATCAATGATTAATTTATTTGTTTTTTCAAACTCTTCAGATATGACCGAATTAGAAAAAGTCACCGCATATGGAAATATTTACTTATACTCTTTAATAGTTCCTATAATATCTGTATCAGGTATATTTTTATCATATTTTAATCAGCAAAAAAGATATAAATTACTTATTAGTAATGGTATTAATCCTGTAAAAGCTGCAAATATAATATTTAATATTCCAGAAGTAACTAAGCCCAATTTATTAATAATAATAGGCTCCATATTTTTTGTAATATTTACTCTACTTGTTGGAACTTCTAAAATGGCTCTTTCACAAGAAATCGTTTTCGTTGGTTCATTTATGATAATTTTGTTTTTACTATTTAAGTTATCAAATGAATTAGATGCCAATGCCAAAAAAATGTTAATTGGAACTGCTATAATTATATTTGTTTTCAGAGCAATGCCAGGTGTCGGTCAAGGAGGAAGTTGGTTTGAAATAGATGTATTAGGTTTTGATCAAGAGTTTTTATCATTACTTGGATTAATAGCATCTTTCCTTACTATTTTAGGTATATTTGTTTTAAGGCCATTAATGGAAAAATCTTCAATGACTAGATTAATAGTTATACTTTCTATTGCTGGGTCTTTCTTTATTTTACCATCAATTGCAATGTTTTATGGGTTTCATGAGTTTACATCGAAGCTGACAAATGGATTAGTAGATGCTCGTTTTATCGCTATTTTTAATACAGCACTAGAGAGTCCGTTGGGGCAAGTATCAATGATACCTATTCTTGCTTGGATAGCTCAGTCAGCACCAAATCATTTAAAAGCCACATTCTTTGCTGTTTTAGCTAGTTTTACTAATTTAGCTCTATCAGCAAGTAATTTAGGTACTAAATATTTAAATCAAGTATATGTTATAACCAGAGAAGTAAAAGATGATTTGGGAATTATAAAAACACCAGCAGACTATTCAGAACTTGGAATTCTATTAATTGTTGTTTGTGCTTTAACTCTTACTGTTCCAATCTTAGTAAATTACATAGTCAAAAAATTGAGGCTACTTTCATATTAAATGCTCTAATTACAATATTTTAGTAAAGATAAATGACACTGACTGCACCAACTATGGCGGAAGCTATAAATCCAATAATCAATGGCTTAAAACCAAGGTTGATCATACTTTTTATATTTGTTTGTAATCCAATAGCTACCATTGAAAATAAAATGCAATAAATGGAAATTTCTTTG
>CACBVW010000043.1 GCA_902542765.1 uncultured SAR116 cluster alpha proteobacterium
AGCAGTTTTCATACCCTGAAGACTTGCCGCTTTTAAATCATCATCATGAGCCGCAACCATCAAACATTCTTCAGTTTTTAAATCAAGAGCATTGCAAGCTTTTAAGTAAGCTTCTGGCTCAGGTTTATAATGACCAATTACTTCTGCTCCTAAAACAACATCCCAATTAAGATTTGAAAATTTTGCCATGTTAACTATTAAAGCTATATTTCCATTAGATTGAGTGGCTAAAATATATTTTTTCTTGAGTAGATTGATACCCTCACTGCTATCTGGCCAACCTGGAAGTCTATGCCAAGCTTTTACAAGCATTTTAAAATCTTCATCTGATAGATTATGCAAATTAAATTTTGAAGCAATTTTTTTCAAATTTTCCATGTGTAAAATATCAAGTATAGTAAATGATCTTCTTCCCTTTCTTATCTCCTCCATAGCTGGTTGATATTCTGCTCTCCATGCGTCGGCAAAATCAAAAGGATCTAATGAAATATCGTTTTTCTTTGCAACACTCTCTACTTCTCTAGCTATACCAGTCCTCCAATCAACAACAGTCCCAAATACATCAAACAAAAGTGCTTTAACTTTTAACATTTTGCCTCCAATCAATTAATATGTTAAATATATTTTATATGTATTCTTAAAACTTAAATTTAATCTATTTAAAATATATAATACGACATAACATTTTTATTACAGATTTGCTCAGGTTAATGAATAAAGATAAATCGAAAGAAATAAAATCATTATCTCCTGCATTGCTAGCTGTACTCTTTATGGTTTTATCAGGCATTTTTGCAACAACTATGCATTGTTTAATAAGATTTGCAACTGAAGATAGTCATCCATTTGAGGTTGCTTTTTTTAGAACGATATTTGTTCTACTTATTTTTCTTCCTGTAGTTATCAAAAATGGTATTGCATCACTAAAATCTAATAATGTTAAATTGCAATCATACAGGGCAGTTGTTGGTAGTATAGCTATGTTATGCATGTTCTATGGACTTAGTATAACAGAATTGGCAAAAGCAACTGCACTAATGTTTACTGTACCTATTTTTGCAACGATACTGGCAATTATTTTTCTCAAAGAGATTGTTGGAATAAGAAGATGGCTTGCAATGTTGGTAGGATTTATTGGAGCATTAATTGTTTTAAGACCAGATATCGAATTGGGGTTTGGCCCATTACTTATTTTATGTGCTTCATTAATGTGGTCTTCTTCAATGTTAATGGCAAAAAAACTCACACAAACAGATACAACTGTAAGCATTACATTTTGGCAAGCTGCAGGTCTCATACCGGCAACATCCATACTTGCCATACAAGTTTGGGTGTGGCCTACCCTAGAACAACTAATCATGTTCTTATTTATTGCTATAGCTGGGACTTTAGTTCACTGGTTTCTAAATGAGGCACTGAAGAGAGCTGATATTACTGCGCTACTTCCACTAGATTATTTAAGATTAATTTGGTCAGTATCACTAGGTTTTATATTTTTTAATGAAATACCGCATGTTGGCTTATGGCTTGGGTCTGCGCTAATACTTGGAGCTTCGACATATATAGGTATAAGACAATCAAAAAAGAAAGAACAGTTGAGCACTAACACAAATATAAATTTATAATTTTAACGACCTCCAGAAACAGGTACAACTGAACCAGAAATATAGCTTGATTTATCACCTAATAACCACATTACTGTTTTAGCAACTTCTTCTGCACCACCTATTCTTCCAATGGGTACTGATGGCATTAATCTATCTACTCTAGAGGCATCTCCTGCTTTGGCATGAATCTCAGTATCAATCAAACCTGGTGCCACGGCGTTAACTCTTATTCCAAATTTTCCAAGTTCTTTTGCCATCCCATAAGTAAGAGAATGAATAGCACCCTTAGACATTGCATAGTGAACAAACTCTCCTCCACCACCAATATCTGCGGCTATTGAAGACATATTAACTATTGTTCCTGATTTTTGAGAAATCATAACTCTTGCTGATTCTTGAGCTACATAAAAAGCTCCTGATATATTTGTATCTATGACCATCTTCAAGTCATCTGGGCTAAGATCTTGTATTGGTGAAATTGGTCCTGTTATTCCTGCATTGTTAAAAACACCATCAATTGTTCCAGCCTTATCTAAGAAATCATTAAACATACCTTTAACAGATTTATTATTAGCTACGTCACATTGTAATATAATTCCATCACCACCTGAATCTCGAACAAGTTTAAGACATTGTTCTGCTGCCTTTGAATTTTGATTATAGTTAATTCCTACAAACATTTGTACTTTAGCGGCTTCAATTGCAGTAGCCTTTCCAATGCCTTGGCTTGCTCCTGTAATTAAAATATTTTTCATTGATATATCCTTTTTTTTAGATTTTTTTAAATTTTTCTCGAAAAATTCCTAATACTTCTGAATTCACTGGTCTTGGTGGATCCTTCCCATCAAAAATATCTAAAAGCTGTGTTGCAACAAATTCAGACATTTTATTTCGACTATCTCTGGTAATACCTGCTGTATGAGGGCTAGCTATTACATTTTCAAGTTTTAAAAGTTTATGCGTTGACGGAGGTGGCTCAAACTCCCATACATCTAAACCTGCCCCTGCTAAATGTCCTTCTATAAGTGTATTATATAAATCGTCTTCGTTATGGATTGATCCTCGAGAAGTAGTAACAAAATAACTTCCTTTTTTCATTTTCTTGAACCAATCTTTATTGATCATATTATTTGTTTCTTTATTTAAGGGTATATGAACAGAGACAACGTCACTTTCTGATAATAAAATATCTAATTCGGTTTTGCTTGCATGTTTCTTTTTAAAAGTTTCTTCAGATAAGTAAGGATCAAAAGCCAAAATATTACAATTAAATGCAACTTTACATATTTCTGCAACTCTTCCACCTGTATTTCCAAGACCTATAATTCCAACATTTTTATTTAAAAGGTCTTTACCCATTAAACTCACTCTTGGCTCGTTCCAACCTCTTCTAAGAGCGAGGTCACATTCACCAATTCTTTTGAATAAATTCAAAATCATGCCTACTGCGTGCTCTGCTACACCTTCAGCATTACCACCAGTCTGATTAACTACTAATACACCTGACTGAGTACATGCATCAACATCAATAGTGTCGTAGCCTGCACCAGAAGATGAAACAACAAGTAAGTTTGGTATTTTAGTTAAAAATTGTTTGTCAACTTGTAAATATTTTGGAACTTCATCTCTAGCTGCCCCTACCTGATAGGCATCCGCTTTTTGCAAAATTGACATGCACTTTTCTTCATTATCTGAACTATTAATTTTTAATATTTCAACTTTAGATTGGGAATGTAAAATATCTAAACCATTTTGGGCAGGCAAAGTATCAAGGTAAACTATTGTAGGCATATTATCCTC
>CACBVW010000044.1 GCA_902542765.1 uncultured SAR116 cluster alpha proteobacterium
TTCCAATCTCGACTTAACATACATAAACCTAAACCAATACCAGTGATTCCAAGACCAAAAGAAACTGCATAAAATATTGAGTTTATTGACCAAGAAAATTTTATAGCTAAGTAACAAATAATGGATACAGACAAAAATCTAATTATCCCTACCAAAACAGGATAAAAAATCTTACCTGTTCCTTGACTAGCAAAATATAATGTTTGCCCGGCTGCAAAAAAACAATAAAATGGTCCAACAATAATTAAATAAAGAATTGCTGATTGTTTTGATAAAAAATTAGTTTGAAAATTATCTAGCCATAATTCTGGGTAAAACGATACAATTCCACTGATAATTCCCACTACTAAAAATGAAATAATCGCCCCTACCCACGCTATTTTTCTTGCTCTATTAATCTGATTTGCCCCTGCATTTATTCCAACTGTTGCTGTAAGGACAGACCCAATTCCAAAAACTAATGGAGTAATTATAATCTCTAATCTACTACCTAAACCATAACCAGCAAGAGCGTCTACGCCATAATAACTTACTGTAGCTGTAACCACACCTACTGTACCTGCTATCGTTGTACTATTTATCAACCCTCCAATACCTACTTTCATTATATCAAAAAATGATTCTTTATTAAGTGAATAAGGGCAGAGTTTTACAATATTTTGTTTAGACTTAATATAAAAGTACAAATATAAAGCCATAATAAAATGTGAAAAAATCATAGCAATTGCAGGTCCCATTAATCCAAAATTTGGAAACCCAAACCAGCCTAATGTTAAAGCTCCTGCTAAAACTATTTGTAAAATGCAACCAGAAATTTGAACTATTGCTGGAATAACAAATTCACCAATAGCTCTTAAAACTGCTGAAAAAATATATAATAACCAAGTGAATACAGCACCACCAAAAGCGATTTGTGAAAAGTTAACGGCTCCTTCTAAAACATCATTATCACCTCCCATTGACATAAAAATATACTTTGGAAACAAAACAAAAATAACTGAGTAAATTATAGACATTGAAATACCAATCAAAACTGCATGCCAAATTGCTGAATTAGCACTTTCGATTAAATTTGCTCCCAAAAATCTTGAAATAGACGATGTACTTGCACCACCAATTGCACCTGCTGACATCATTTGCATTAATGTTATAAATGGAAAAACTAGAGCTAGACTAGCTAATGACACATTTCCTAATTTAGATACAAAATATGCGTCAGAAATTACTATTAATACCATTGAAATACCAGTGATAGAATTCGGCAATGACAATTTACAGATCATTTTTAATACTGGTCCATTGAGAATTAAATCAATATTATTTTTCATAAATAAAAACTCTTAGAGTATTATAATGGTTATGAATATTATTCAGATAAAGAAGGACATCTACCTTCAGATTTAAGTATTTCAAACGCTCTAAAGGTATGTTCAATTCCTTTTTTAACAGAAATTGAAGGATAATCACCTATATGATTTCTAAGAGGCAAATCATCTAAATCTGGAGGAAAAGGAAAAGATTTATTAACACAAGTAATGTTTGCTTCTTTACTCAATTCCTTTATTAATGACAATCCATATTCAATAGTCTCACAGCTACCATTTAAATTAAATACATGGGAACCAGTTAAATCTTTAATCACTGACTTTATGAAAGCTATCGCTGCCTCACCTGCATATAACCAACTATATTTTCCATTAAATGGAATTTCGTATTTTTTATCCAATGCAGCAGCTTGAATGGCCAAAGTATTTTTTGAACTCATACCTTGATCTCTGGCTAAGCCATATACAATGTTGGGCCTAATACCTATTGAAGGCACTTGCCAATCTGACCAGTATACGAAAGCTGTGTGTTCATTGGCTAGTTTGTATGCTCCATAAAGAGTTTCTTTCCATGGGCCATTTGGTGGCAGACCCAAAGCTGCTACTGAAGATGCATAAACTGTTCTTTTAATATTTGCTTTTTTTGCAATTTCTAAAATATTTATCGTGCCTTCAACATTTACACGAGCACCTAGAGAAGGGTTTTCTGCACAAAAAGGAACTTGAAGGCCTGCTAAATGAATTATGGCACTTGGTTTAAAGCTAGTTATGATTTTACTCAGTTTTTCAAGATGAGTAATATCACAAACCTTCCAATCGATTTTGTTAGTTTCATATCCAAGAAGAAGTTCCAATCGATTTTTATTATCAGTTAAATCTATAGCTATACAGGGAATATTTGATCTATGTAGAATTGTTAAAACCCAAGCCGCTATACAACCCGCTGCACCAGTTACAACTACAGGGCCATCAAAACTATTATTTTTTATAAGTAAATCATCAGTCAAAAAGTCCAAACTCATTTTAATACTCTCATAATAATATTTAAATTAAGACTGACATATCGAGGAAGATTAATAAACACAATTTAATAAACTTTTTTGACAAAATTATTAATATCTAATGCTAACTCTAGAGGTTTTTCCATTGCTGCGAAATGTCCTCCAGACTTATGGGATGACCACATAACAATATTTTGATAATATTGTGAGGCAAGACTTAATGGAGGTGAAAAAATTTCCTTTGGAAACTCACTATACCCCATTGGGGATAATATTGGCTCATCCTTACTAATTGGCCAATCTGACCTGTGTCTGATATAATAAGGCCAAAATGAAGCACCAATACAACCAGTTATCCAATATAAGGTTATGTTAGCTAACATTTTATCTATGTCGATTTTAGAAAATAAATCACCATCATGATCTATCCAAGTATAAAATTTTTCACTTATATACGAACATAATGATACAGGAGAAGCGTTAAGTGCATGAGCAAGAGTAAAAGGTTTAGTCCCTTGTACTTGCTGATAACCAGATTCAAATTGGAGAAAATTCTTTAATTTTTGATAATATATCTTTTCTTCATTATTATTTGGCTTCTTATCTAACCGTCTTGGCAAAGGTAACAAGTTTAGATGAATACCCTTAACAGATTTGGAATCAATTTTAGACATTATTGAAGCAATAAAAGATCCTAAATCTCCGCCTTGTACAAAATAATTTTCATATCCCAAATTTTTCATAAGTATTAAAAAATGATTGGAAATTTCTACTAGATCCATTGGTTTTTGATCAGTAAAAAAAGAAAATCCTACATTTGGTAAAGAAGGAATCACAATATCAAAAGGCTGGCATCCTAGTAAATTATGATCTTTGGGATTTGTTAACAAAGGTATTAAATCAAAGAATTCAAATATCGATCCCGGCCATCCGTGAATAAGCAATAATGGTAAAGCATTTTTTTTTGGTGATTTAATATGTAAAAAATGAGTTTTTATGCCTTCATCAATAA
>CACBVW010000045.1 GCA_902542765.1 uncultured SAR116 cluster alpha proteobacterium
ATAGAAGAATGAATGGTAAGTTTGTTTTAATTGGAAACTTGTTAGCTGAAAAACAAGGAGCTTACGTAATTTGGGAAGATAAATATTTTTTTACTACAACTGATTTTGCATGGATTTTTGATAAAGTAACTTCAAGATTATCATCAGCAGTATTGAGTGTAGGATTGGGAACAGAAAATTTAAATAAAATACCAAAACCAATGACATGCATGCAAAAGATTTTTTATTACTAACTTTTTAAAACAATTGTTTTGACTTAATTATTTATAAGTAATAATAGATTATTTAGTGGACGCGTAGCTCAGCTGGATAGAGCAACTGCCTTCTAAGCAGTAGGTCAGAGGTTCGAATCCTCTCGCGTTCACCATTTTTTAAAAAGAGATATGATTGTTTGGATTATGACTAATAAAAGGTGCTGCTTTAGGCTTGACTTACGGAATATTAATAGGACTTGTCCATAGAGAATCTTGTAAACAATTAATCCGTAAATGAAAATTTAAGTAATGATAAATAAGAAGATTAATAATATTTAATTATTGGCCGTTATTTATTCCAATCTAGATACCAGTTTTTAAATAAAGTATATTGACTTTCAGCGTATTTTCTCTGACTCTCACTCAACTTATCAGTTGGATTAAAATGCAATTTGTACGCTTTTTCTCCATTTAAAACCATTAAATATTTATAATAAAGTACCAGATCTGGCCCCTCATCAAAAGATGATAAAACCGCGAGTGCACTCTCAAGTTCCATAGCTTGTTTTCTTGCTAAAGAGTCACCGTTTGCTGCTTTTTCACATAGATCAATTAAATGTAATACTTCTTTTGGGAATGCATTCCCCACTCCAGTTATAGCTCCAACTGCGCCACAATTTACGTAGCCATGATATACAGTTGTATCTACGCCAATCATCAAGGATATATCATCATCTTTAAAAGTAATATGTTCTGCTGCATAACTTAGATCTTTAGCACCTCCAAATTCTTTAAAACCCACTAAATTTGGATGTTCTTTTCGTAAATCAAAAAATAAATCTGCTCTCGTTGAAAACCCATAATAATGACTATTGTAAATAACTGCAGGAAGTTTAGGAGCTCCGCTTAAAATAGACGCAAAATGTGCTCTCTGAGCTGAAAGCGAAGGTCCCCTAGATAAAACTCTTGGAATTACCATAAGACCTGAAGCACCTACTTCTTGGGCATGTACAGCATGACCAGTTGCTTTTTTTGAATTAATTGAACCAGTTCCTACTATTGTAGGAACACCAGCTTTAACCAACCTAGAAACACCTTCTTGTCTTTCTGCGTCTGTTAATAAAGGCCAATCTCCCATTGAACCGCAATAAACTACAGCGGACATCCCATAATTGATAAGCTCTTCAGCTTTTTGCACAAGTAAATCAAAGTTTGGAGAGAGGTCTTCGTTGCATGGCGTCATAAGAGCTGGCATACAACCTTTAAAAATATTTTCCAATTTACCCTCCTAGATTAATTTACCCGTTAATTGAATAACCACCATCGACAGGGATAGCAGTGCCCGTAACATAATTAGAAGCATCACTAGATAGAAACACGGCTATTCCTCCCAAATCATCTGGATCTCCCCAACGCCCAGCAGGAGTTCTTTCTTCAACTCTTTTTTGAAGTTCAGGAATATCAACCCTAGCTTGTCGTGTTAAAGTGGTATCTATATATCCTGGTAAAACCGCATTTACTTGAATGTTGTCTTTAGCCCAAGTATTTGCAAGACTTTTTGTTAATTGTACTACACCTCCTTTACTTGCAGAATATGCACTTCCAAGAGGTGCGCCAAATAAAGAATGCATTGATCCAATGTTAATAATTTTTCCACTGTTAATATTCTTAAAATATTTAAAAGCAGCTTTAGAACAAGTAAACGTACTTATCAAGTTTGTATCTATGATTGATGTCCATTCCTTTAATTCATATTCCTCAGGTCGTTTTCTAATATTTGTACCAGCATTATTAATTAAAATATTAAGCTTTCCATATGTTTGAACTACATCTTCGATAAGTTGATTACATGAGTTCTCGTTTACTACATCTACAATTAGGGATTTGCATTTAACACTCAGAGAATTCAACTCTTCAATTGATTTTTTGTTTTTGTCTTCGTTTCTTCCTGCTATAACAACAGTTGCGCCAGCTTCTCCAATTGCTTTTGCCATCGCAAAACCTATACCACCATTACCTCCTGTAATTAATGCAACCTTATCAGTCAGATTAAATAATTTCATATTGCACTCCTTTATGATCTACCAAATTTCTTGAGAAGTTCTAACATCTAATTCAAATGTCCATGCATCTTTACTCTGATTATAGAGAAACATATAAGCATCTGTAACATTCTCAATGTTAATAAGTTTGCCTTCCTTAACTCTTTCTTCAAAATCAGATAATCGTTGTTTTATTCTTTCCCCTGCTAAACCTCCATCTACAATTACATGACTGATGTGAATTGAGTTTTCAGCATATTCTTTTGCTAAGGCCTGAGCTAAATTTCTAAGGGCTCCTTTAGCAGAATTAAAAGCTCCAAAATTAGATTTACCTCTTAAAGATGCACTAGCTCCAGTAAAAATAAGGGTGCCAGCTGTTTTTTCTATTAAAAATTTTTTAATAACTTCTTTAGCAAATAAAAATCCTCCAAAACAGCCACTTTCCCAGCTTTCTCTAAAATAATTAGCATCCATTTCAACAATTTTACCAGGTCTACTATTACCAACATTATAAACAGCGAAATCTAATCCAGGACCAATTTCATTGATCATATTTTTTATTTGATTTTCATCAGTGGCATCTACAACTATTGGTATAGCTTTATTCCCATCATTTAAAATAGTATTGACTACATTATCTAATGATGACCTTGTCCTCCCAGCTACAAATACTTCAAAATTATTATTTGCAATTTTTCTACATAATTGTCCGCCTAAACCATTCAATGGACCAACA
>CACBVW010000046.1 GCA_902542765.1 uncultured SAR116 cluster alpha proteobacterium
AAGATTGTAAATATTATTGTGCTTAATAATGTATTAGTAAAGAATGGTATTGCAAGGGTATAACACAAAAATAATGATTCAAATCCAAAACCATAATAACCACTTAGAAAAACGCCTAAATTAGTTAACATAAAAAATATTACTGACGAGAAGAAAATTCCAGTGAACCTTTCTACCAAAGTTTTAAAGTACGGCCCTATAAAACCAATTAAGAACAAACTACCCCAAGTCCAAATTAATTGATTATGAAAACCAATAAATAGGTCACTTACAGCATAAGCTAAAACGATATATATTAATAAAGATCTGCCAAATATAAGGGTGCCGTAAAAAGTCATAGCTAAAACTGGGGTAAAATTAGGCAAATGAGGTACATATCTAAAAAACATTATGGTTAAAAAGAAACCAAAAAAAATTTTTATATTTTTAACCATTTTTCCTCACTATTAAAATTTAAAATAAATATTTAAGCCCAAATGACATATTTCTTTCAGAAAGGGGATAAACACCACCAGATGTTTCGTAATGATAATGTTTTTTATTGAATAAATTATTTATCTTAAGTGAAATATCTAGATCATTCAATTTATAATTAAATCCTGCATTGTATAAATTATAACTTTTTGATTTTGGGCTACTATTACTTTCATCACCAATTCTATATCTAGAACCAACGAAGTCATTGGATAATAAAAATTTTAATTGACTGTTATAGTTATATTTAACAGAGGCATTACTTTTCCAATTTGCTACCATTGGCAATTGTTTACCTTTATTTGACCCCGTATCAAATTGTGAGGTTACGTTAGAAACATTCAAGTTATATAATAATTTATTATGCTTAATAGTAGTTTCAATGTCTAATCCTTTATGAGTTGTTTCACCATAATTTTTATTAACAAAAGCACTTGAATCATAATAAATAATATTATCTATTTTTGATTTGTAAAAATTAGTTTTAAATCTAATTTGTTTAAGACTAAATTCATGTCCAATTTCTAACATATTAGAATTTTGATGATTCACATCAGAAATAACTCCACCATAATGCAATACTTCATCGACTTTAGGAGAACGAAAGCTTTTAGAAAGCTTAAAATTCAATGTGTTACTTTCATTTATTTTCTTAATACCACCTAAAGACCACGCATTACTCTCTTTGGATTTATTATATAGTTTTTGTTTATTTGTAGTTTCATCATAAACATCTAATTTATAAAAATGATGTCTTATTCCTGCTTCAAAATCAAAATCATTTCGAAATGATATTTGGCTTATAAACCATGGATCAAAAGTAATTTGATCAGCTGTTCTTTTGTAATACGACCCAAGAATTACCTTGTCCGAATAATAAGAATTATAGAAATCTATTCCCATTTTATAACTTATAGGCAAATTAAATAAGGTGCTTTTGTATTGACCATTTTTATAACCTTGTATTGTATTGTAATCATATTGATTTGAAGCATCACTTGAATGACTTCCACTATAGTACCTACTGTAGTCAAAGTAGCTGATAGAAGTTTTTTTAGATAAACTTATTGATCCACTAGTTTGAAATTCCCCAACATATGATCCATTATAGCCTACTTCTAAGGAAGATAATTCATCTCTTGTAAATGCAAAACTTTCTTTAGTTTGTTTGGGGTTTAAAAAATAATCAGTTTTCGAGATACCACCTGGTAACCTTATATCTTCGTCATATTTTTTTAACTTCATAAAAGTGAAAACACCTTCATCATTCATTGAAGAAACATTAATGGATGTTGAATCTAATTTGTAATCGTTATTATCTCTGTATTGATCACTTCTGGTATAGTTATTATTAAATTGAATGCTAAAATCATCAAAATTTTGATATCCATATATTTTAGTTTTTCTACCGTTATAAGATTTGAATTCTTGGTTTATAGTATACGTATTTTTTTCAAAAATATTTTTGTTGGTAATTATGTTTATAGCGCCACTTACAGCTCCATCACCATATAATACACTAGCACCTCCTCCTTTAATTATTTCAATCTTTTCTATATTTTCTAATGGAATATTTCCAAAATTAACTGCAGCCATGCTTATATTATTTATTCGTACTCCATCTAAAAAAATCGCAGTATTCATTGCAGCTTGTTCTCCAAATCCACCTATTCCTATTGATGCCTTAGTATTATCCACTCCACCATAGAGACTGATGGTCTGAATTCCAGTTTGTTTTGCAATAAGATCTGGTATGTTTTTAGCGATAGATTCTTTTATATCTTTTTTAGATATTATTATTTTATTACTTCCAATTCCAGATTCTGAAATACGTGATGGATAAATATTAATCCTTATGGGTTCGTTTTCGTCACCAAAAGAATTGCTTGTATTAATTATAACAGAAAAAATAAATAAAATTATGTATGCCATAGTTTACCCTCCAGCAAAGCTAGTTAAAGAGCTAAAGCTCAAATAATTTAGTCGCTAGACGATAAGTATTATTCGTGCCATCTACTATTCCCGGAAGCTGACAAAGCGACTGTCAATGGCAGGTCTCCTGGCTTATGCTTCATTGTTTAGGCAGCCTTCCCAGAAAAATCCAGTGGCATCATAGCCCTTACTCAGCATTTACAGTTGCGGGTACAGCTTAGGCTTATAACTCATGTAAATTACCTAATTCCCATTTTAAGCTTGAAGAAATTTTCATAGCACCATAAACATTTAATTATTAAATTAAATTAAATAAAAAAAGCAAGTACAAAAATAAAAAATTTAATTATGAAATTAACAATAATTGGAAATGGCTACACTGCTCAATTTTTAGCTAAAGATGCCCTAAGATGTGGATATGAAGTTTCAATAATTA
>CACBVW010000047.1 GCA_902542765.1 uncultured SAR116 cluster alpha proteobacterium
ATATTAAGCAAGAACAACGAACAATTTAAATTCCTATGGAAGGCTGTGTGGGGAGGTACTAATGATTATTTTTCTAATGCAGGTTTTGATGCAGGTATAATAGGTATTAATTATATCAATAATTTACAAAAAAATCCTCTATATTTTAATAATATTGAAGGCCCAGTAACGGGATTAATTATTGACAGAAATAGTTATGTAAAAAAACCTATTCAAGTAATGCAAATAGAGGATTTAGGAAAATTAATCAAAATTAAAAAATGCAGCAAGTCTAAGGATTAATTAGATAATTTAAAATACTATTTAGTTTTATCATATGTTTCTCATTTACTTTTAAGGTGTCGTCTTTAAACGATATTATTTTTTTATTTTGTAATTCTTTAAGAGACTTAAAATTAATAATAGATAAATTATTTATTTTAGAAATTTTAATGCCGTCATATAACCTTAATCCCATAGTAAGTGTGTCTATGTCAGAAACTTTAGAGTTTAATTTAGTAATTTTTTCAAACTCTGGTTGCTTCAAATTTTTAAATAACCAAGTCTTGGGATTTTTATAATTTTGATATTCAATTCGACTTTTATTTTCACCATATGACCACAATCTTCCATACGCACCCGGTCCTATGCCAATCCAATTTTCAGAATTCCAGTAGTTTAAATTATGTTTGCATTTGTAACCTTTTTTTGCATAGTTTGAAACTTCATATTTTATAAATTTATGATTATTGAGTACTTTGTTAGAGATATCATAAAATTTTGCGGCTGTATCATCCTCTATCAATTTAATTTTACCATTTTTATGATCTTTGAAAAATCTTGTCCCTTCCTCAATTGTTAATTGATATAAAGAAAGATGTTGTAAACTATAAGTATTTAGAAAATTTTCTAATTCACTTATCCAATCATCTATCTTTTGACCATTAAAAGCATACATTAAATCTACGGAAATATTATCAAATATTTCAGATGCATCTGTTAATGCAATCTTAACATCTTTTATATTGTGTAATCTTCCTAAAAAATTTAAATATTTATTATTAAGTGACTGTGCTCCAACCGATATTCTATTAATTCCTAATTGTTTAAATTGATTAAATTTTTTTCTATCATATGAATTTGGATTTGCTTCAAGTGTTATTTCAATATCCCGCTTAAATCCAAATATTTCGCTGGATATGTCTATAATAAACTCTATAACTTTTAATGGCATTAACGAAGGAGTGCCACCTCCAAAAAAAAGTGTATTTAGATTTTTAAAATTAATATCAATTTCAATTAATTCTTCCTTCATAGCTAATAGTTGACTTTTATATGATTTAATCCAATCATTTACATTAATCGCTTCATTAACATGAGAATTAAAATCACAATATGGACATTTTGACTCACAATAAGGCCAATGAACATATAAGCTTAGTAAATTTTGTTTTTTTTTATTCAATTTTCTAAACTTGGAAAGCATAGGCTTTTTAATTTGTTAAAAGCCAGAGCTCTGTGACTTATACTATGTTTAAATTGCGGATCCATTTCAGCAAATGTTTCATTGTATCCCAGTGGTTTAAAGATTGGATCATAACCAAACCCAAAGTCACCTTTTGGTGGCCATGAAAATTTACCATCAATTTTGCCAGACACAGTTACATTTTCTCCATTAGGCCAACTAACTGATAAAGCACAAACAAAAAAACAGTTATAATTTGGATTTTTAACTTTTTTAATAGAATCATTGATTTTAGACATTGCAAGATTAAAATTTTTTTCTTCTCCTGCCCATCTAGCAGAAAAAACACCTGGTTCATTGTTAAGATCACAAAAGCAAATTCCACTATCATCTGATAAACTTGGAATTCCTGTGTTTTTACTAACATAAGATGATTTTATTAGAGCGTTTTCTTCAAAGGTTAAACCATCTTCAATTGGTTCTTTTAAATTAAAATCGTTAGCAGATAAAACCTCAACTTTTAGAGGTTTTAACATAACTTCAATCTCTTTCACCTTGCCTTTATTGTGACTAGCAATAATTATCTTACTATCATTGAATATATATTTTTTCATAAAAGTTAATTTAAACCTAGAGCTTCCTTTTGAATTTTAAATATATTCTTTGTACCTATTTCTGCCAGATTTAAAAGTTTTTGAAATTGTTCTTTATTGAATGGTTTTTCCTCAGCTGTTGTCTGTATTTCAACAATTCCATTATTTAAAGTCATAACAAAATTTCCATCAGTTTCTGCACTTGAATCTTCCTCATAGTCCAAATCAATTAATTCTTGATTTTCACAAATACCGCAGGATATAGCTGCAACTTGGTCTATTATTGGGTTTTCTGATAATTTTCCTGACTTGAGTAAAAAGTTAATCGCTTGATAAAGGGCTACCCATGCCCCGGTTATAGATGCAGTTCTTGTACCCCCGTCGGCTTGTATTACATCACAGTCTACCTTGATCTGAAATTCAGCCAATTTTCCTAAATCGACAACTGATCTGAGGGATCTTCCAATTAGTCTTTGAATTTCTTGAGTTCGCCCTGAAGGCTTTCCTTTAGTTACCTCTCTATCCATTCTAGAATGAGTGGATCTCGGCAGCATTCCATATTCTGCAGTAATCCATCCTTTACCAGAATTTCTTATCCATAGTGGTAGTTTATTTTCAACTGAAGCAGTGCACAAAACATGAGTATTTCCAAATTTTGCAAAGCATGACCCCTCAGCATAAG
>CACBVW010000048.1 GCA_902542765.1 uncultured SAR116 cluster alpha proteobacterium
TGCGGTTGGAAAAGTACCAAATTTAATATTACTATCTAAGAATACCCACGTCAGGAGTATGGTGCTCATTGTGCCAAAAGACATAAATTCTCCATGTGCAAAGTTAGAGAATCTTAAAACAGTATAAACAATTGTTATTCCTAAGGCTCCAAGAGCTAATTGGCTACCATAAGTTAAACCTGGAATGATTATATAGTTAGCAATTAAAATAAAACTGTTTAAAATTTCCATCAAAATTACCCTCCTAGGAAAGCTTGTCTTACATCCTTATTTAAAAGAAGTGCTTTTCCAGTGTCAGTGTAGAGGTTTCTACCTTGATTCAATACAAAGCCTAGGTCAGATATTTCTAGAGCTTGTTTGGCATTTTGTTCCACCATAAGAACAGCTGTACCTTGTTGTGCTATTTCTACAATTTTTTGAAATAAGCTTTCCATCACTATAGGAGACACTCCAGCAGATGGTTCATCAAGCATCAAAACTTTTGGTTTTGTCATAAGGGCTCTACCAACCGCAACTTGTTGTCGTTGTCCTCCAGATAATTCACCAGCTTGTTGATTTCTTTTTTCTTTCAAAACAGGGAAAAGGTCATAAACATAATTCAAAATATCTGAAAAATCTTCGTGTTGAATAAATGCACCCATTTCTAAGTTTTCTTGGACTGATAATGTTGGGAATATGTTATTAGTCTGAGGAACATAACCCATTCCCTTTAGAACTCTTTCTTGAGGAAGAAGGTTAGTAATATCTTCATTATCTAGAAATATTTTACCCAACCTTATTTTGAGTAATCCAAATATTGACTTCATGGCAGTTGATTTGCCTGCACCATTAGGACCAACTATAGAGGCTATCTCTCCTTTCTTAACACCAACTGTACATTCTGTTAAGATATCAACGGTGTCATAGCCACACGTAATGTTTTTCCCATGTAATAAATACATTTAAAGACCTTTTATCTAGCTTCTACCAAGATATACTTCGATTACTTTTTCATTTTCTTTAACATTAGAAATAGTATCTTCCATCAAAATTGCACCTTCAGCCATCACAATTACAGGGTTACATAATTTACTGATGAATTCTATGTCGTGCTCAATCATACAAAATGTATAATTTAATTCTTTGTTAAGCCTCAAAATAGCGTCACCTATGTTGTTTAGTAGGGTTCTGTTAACACCAGCGCCTACCTCATCTAATAAAACAATTTTTGGGTTAACCATCATTGTTCTACCTAGTTCTAATAATTTTTTTTGTCCTCCTGATAAATTTCCCGCGTATTCATTGGATAAATGTTTTAACTGCAAAAAATCCATCACCTCATTTGCTTTTTTAGATATTTCATTTTCTTCTATCTTTATTTTTTGAGGAGATATCCAAGTTTGCAAAATTGACTCTCCAATTTGGTTAGGAGGAACCATCATAAGATTATCTTTCACAGTTAAAGAAGAAAATTCATGCGCAATTTGAAAAGTTCTTAGAATTCCAAGATTAAATAGTTGATGAGGTTCATGACCAGTTATATTAATATTATCTAATGTTATTTCACCAGCATCAGGTTTAATTGATCCGTTAATTACATTAAATAAAGTAGTCTTGCCAGCACCATTTGGTCCTATTAATGCAGTTATAGATCCCTGTTTTACATCAATAGAAACGTTATTTATGGCTTTTATGCCGCCAAAACTTTTGTATAGATTTTTGATACTTAGCATCTTTGATTTAATAAAATAGGCTTAAGGTTAAACCTTAAGCCTAATATGTTTTATCTATAACCTACTTTATTAGTTTTTTGGTTATCAATTAAGATTTCTGCAAAACTACCAGCAGATTCTCCTGAACCTACTAGCTCTAAAGCTGTAGCACCTACGTAGTCAATATCTTTACCTTCTTTTATCAACTTAATAGCTTTACCAAGTTCTCCAGGAAAAATTTTCTCTCCTGGAGCGTTAGCTATATTCATAATATTATTTTTGAATACATTGCTATCCGTAGAATTTGCGGCTTGCATTGCTAGCATTATCAAAGCAGCAGCATCATATGACTCTGGGCCATAAGGTCCTGACTCAAAACCTGCTGCTTTAGCTAATTCAGCATATTTTGCATTACCTGGACTATCAGTTCCAGGAACTGATCCGATAGAACCATTTAAAGCTGGTCCGATTGCTTTAGGAAGGGAGTCACCAATCATACCATCTGGTAAGAAAAACTTGTTAAAAGCATCAGCATCCAGAGATGCTTGAATAATACCTTTACCACCTTGATCTAAATAACCAGCAACAATTAGTATATCTCCTGATGCTTGTGCTAATGCAGCAACCTCAGAACTATAGTCACCTTTTCCATCTTCATGAGATGCAGTTATTGTTATTTTTCCACCTTTAGCTTCATAATTTTTCTTAATACTAGCGGCTAAACCCTTACCATAATCATTATTGGTGTGAGTTAGAGCCGCAGATTTGAAACCTTTTTCCATTAATAGGTCAGCAATAACTTCTCCTTGTCTGGCATCAGAAGGAGCTGTTCTAAAAAACAAGTCATTATCTGGTTCTGTTGAAAGTGCAGGTGATGTAGCAGACGGAGAAATCATAAGAACTCCGTTAGGCATTGCTACATTCTTAAGAACAGCTGTTGTTACACCAGAGCAATCTGCTC
>CACBVW010000049.1 GCA_902542765.1 uncultured SAR116 cluster alpha proteobacterium
TAA
Source organism: uncultured SAR116 cluster alpha proteobacterium (assembly GCA_902542765.1). GTDB lineage: Bacteria > Pseudomonadota > Alphaproteobacteria > Puniceispirillales > Marisalimonadaceae > Marisalimonas. The sequence continues at coordinate 4 of CACBVW010000049.1, forward strand.
TTTTTTCTTTGGGATGATTTCAAGATGCCAATTTGTATTATTTCGATTTCATCTCTAAAATGATAAAAAATCACAAATCCAACAATTTTTTTAGTTGAAATTTTCCAAATTTTAATTGTGTCTTCTTTAAAATAATTTTCAAAATCTTTTTTAGATGTAGGATTATCAAAAACATCCTTATCAATTTCAATTAATTTTGATAGATCGCCTTTTTTTACTTGCTCAATACTAATCATTTTAGGTTTATTTGTGCAGATCGAGCATAAATAGGTTTAAATTTGTTAAATGCGTAGGTAATTTTATTAATACTGATTTTATTTGATATTATACATGAAGCAAGTTTTCCAACGCCCAAAGAATCTGGATGTTGTGTTGAGTTTGTAGAAACATTCAAATTTTTTATTATGTTTTTTGCTATATTAGAATTATGGCCAACAAATAAGACTTCTGTTAAAATTAAATTATTAATAACAAAATAACTATGTAATTTTTTAATCTTTATCGTATCGATATTACTTACAGCAACAATTGGTAATAATATGTTTTTTGTATAGTTAATCTTAAATAACTGCAAAAAAAGATCATCATTTTTGCTATCAATAGAGCTAATTACATATTTAACTTTCAAAGTTTTGGCTTCTTGAAGTGCAGACATTGCTAAGCCAGCCAATGAATTTATACCTATACTTTTAATATGACTTTTAGAAGCAGTTATACCTAAAGCAGTTGAAATGATAGCACGAATTCCTGTAAAACTACCTGGTCCGCAACCAACTGCCAAAAAGGAAATATCATCTAAAGATATTAAGTTATCATTTAAAAACTTTTTGATTGTTGGTACAATTATTTCAGATAATTCATTCTTAAAAGGTATAGATAGATGATCCAAAATACAATTTTTGTTTAATAAAGTAAATGATAAATCTGATGTACTGGTCTCTATAGAAATAATCATGAAAATCTTTAATCAACAATAAGAAATTTGTAGCGTTATCTAGATTAATTATATAATAAAGTTATTCATCTTTGAATTAATTTATTGACTATTGAGGATTAAATGAAGTTATTACTTTCTTTTTTATTTTTTATTATACCTACTTTTTCATCGTCTCAAACTAACGAAACAAGCCAAGTTTCAAATGCTAATTATGCTTCTTTTATAATGTATCATAGATTTGGAGATAGTAGATATCCATCAACTAATATTAAAAAAGAACAGTTTTTAAAACATATTAACGAATTAATAAAACCTAAATACAACGTTGTTAGTATTGAAAAGGCATTTCAAGCAATAAGTAATGTTAAACCAATAAAAGACAGGTCCGTAGTTATCACAATTGATGATGCTTACTCTTCAGTATACAAATATGCTTGGCCAATTTTTAAAAAATATAATTTACCTTTTACTTTGTTCGTATCAACAGATGTTATCGATAATAAAACACCTGGATATATGAATTGGGAACAAATTAGAATTTTAAGAGATCATGGAGTTACTATTGGCAGTCAAACTAAATCACACCCACATATGTTTAAGTTAGAAAGAGAAAAAATTATAAAAGAACTATCTATTTCAAATAAAAGATTTATTGATGAAATTGGGGGTACACCAAAATATTTTGCTTATCCCTATGGGGAATATAATTTAGAAGTTATTGAACAAGTTAAACTACATGGATTTATTGCAGCTTTTGGTCAACATTCAGGAGTTGCGCATAAAAGTTTAGGTATGTATGAACTTCCAAGGTTTGCAATGAATGAAAAATATGGCGACATGGATAGATTTTTATTAGCAGTGAACGCATTACCAATGCCAATTTCTGATCTTTCGCCAAAAAATCCAGTTATCTCAAAAAATCCGCCTTCCTATGGATTTACATTATCCAACAAAATTGAGCCCACAAATGCTGTCAGATGCTTTGCAAATAATGGTTTAAAAGCTGATACTAAAAGATTAGGCAAAAACAGAATTGAAATACGATTAAACGGTCCTTTCCCAAAAGGTAGAGGAAGAATTAATTGTACAATGGGAGGAAATAATAACAGATGGCGATGGCTTGGAAGACAATTTATTATTAATTAACATATTAAAAAGTTGCTAAAATAGAATTTTCATACTTACTCAATTGGTTTTTTTCTATCATGTTTTTAACTTTAGTGACATACTGAAAACCTATTTCTGCATATTTATCTAAAAAATTTGCCATGTCATTACCAGTAATTTTTTTGCCTGCATTATATTGTGATGTTCTAAAATTTCTTAACTCTTTGTAAGCTGTATGAGTATTTAAATTCAATATATATGAATTAACTGAGTCTAGTAGGCTATCAAAATTTTTAACAGAAAAATTTGCATCTAGATTTCCTTTTGGTTTTATTCCGTCATCGTTTTTCCATGTCCATTGACCAAAAAGTGCATTTCCTTCTTGAGCAAACCTTGAAGCTCCCCAACCACTTTCAATTATGGATTGAGCTAAAATTAACGAAATTGGTATAGTGTTAATTTTACTTAACAATTCTAGTCTTATCTTTCTTAATTCTGGTCTATTTAAGTAACTAAAGTTGATTTTTTTAAAATTTTTAATTTTATATTTTTTTGAAAGACGCTCTATTTGGTAAATGTTATTTGTAGAAAATGCCAT
>CACBVW010000050.1 GCA_902542765.1 uncultured SAR116 cluster alpha proteobacterium
CAGTAGTTGGTTATAACCTTATGTATATGGATGTTTCTGGATATATGGGTTCATTTTCAATTTGGAGTCCATCCGATGGAGAAACTTTTGGTGGAGAAAATGATGCCACTTATTCTTCTGGTTCAGATTGGTGGTTTCAGATGGTTTTCTGCGCAACTGCTGCATCAATTGTTAGTGGTGCGGTTGCAGAAAGAATTAAATTAAAGGCCTTTTTTGTTTTTGTTGTCTTATTATGTGGTTTCATTTACCCAATCCAAGGATCATGGTCATGGGGCGGTGGTTACTTAAGTGAAGCTGGCTTCCTTGACTTTGCTGGTTCATCAATTGTTCACGGTGTTGGTGGATGGGCAGCTCTTACTGGTGCTATCATTCTAGGAGCAAGAAAAGGTAAATATTCAGACGACGGAAGTGTTAACCCAATGCCAGGTTCAAACTTACCCTTAGCAACATTAGGTACATTTATATTGTGGTTTGGCTGGTTTGGATTTAATGGTGGTTCGCAATTAGCTATGGGATCTGGAGCTGACGTATCAGCAATTTCAAACATATATATTAATACTAATCTTGCCGCAGCAGGTGGTGTAGTAGTTGCACTCATATTAACAATGATGTTTTACAAGAAAACTGATTTGACAATGGCATTAAATGGTGCGCTTGGTGGGCTAGTTGCTATTACAGCTGAACCACTTGCTCCATCTCCAATGCTTGCAATCTTCATAGGAGCCGTCGGTGGATTGATTGTCGTATTAACTATACCAATGCTCGATAAATTTAAAATTGATGACGTCGTAGGTGCTATACCTGTACATTTATTTGCTGGAATTTGGGGTACAATAGCAGTTATTTTCTCAAATTCAGACGCTACGATAGGCGCTCAACTTTATGGAATATTTGCCATCGGTGCATTTACAATTATAGCATCAGCAGTCGTCTGGTATATAATTAAGTTTACAATAGGTATTAGAGTTACTGCTGAAGAAGAACTTGAAGGTGTTGACTTAGCCGAAATCGGAATGGAAGCTTATCCAGATTTTAAAAAGTAAACTTAATCAAAAAATCAAATTATAAAAGGGAGTTTTGTGCTCCCTTTTTTTTTATATTCCAAGAGAATTATAACTTTGAGCTATTCTTTTAACTGCCACAATCATAGCAGCTGTCCTTAAATCAGGAATCTCACTATGTTTGTTCCAAACGTCACTAATAACTTTATATGTTTCGAGCATAGTATCTTCTAAACCAGAACGAACTAAGTCTATTTCTGAGGATCCTTCAATAGACTTTAACTTAAAATCTGCTGGAAAAATTTTTCCTGTCATATTTTCGATACCTTCTATTAAACTAGAGACCTGATTTTCTTGAGCTCTTTTTTGTAATCTTCCTAATCTAATTCTGCTTAAATTCTTAATCCATTCAAAATAACTAACTGTAACTCCACCAGCATTTGCATATAGATCTGGTATAATTACAATACCTTTTCTGTTAAGTATTTCGTCAGCACTTGCCGAAACTGGACCATTGGCTGCTTCAACAATGAGTTTAGCTTTAATTCGATCAGCGTTTTTTTCATCTATAACTATTTCCATTGCTGCAGGAATTAAAATATCGGCTTCTTCTTCCAAAATTTCTGGCCCAGACTCAACAAAACCCTTAAAACCTTTTACACTACCTTTTTCAATTATGTGATTTTTTAATGATGATATATCGATACCATTCTTGTCTACAACTGAACCATCACGTTCTATAACATGTGTAATTATAGCACCATCTTCAATGGATAAAAAATAAGCAGCGTAATAGCCAACATTTCCAAGACCTTGGACTATTATCCTTTTTCCTTTTAATCCTGGGGTAAGACCAGTTTTTTTTACATCTTTTTCATTTTGAAAAAATGCTTTAAGGGCTAGTTTGACACCTCTTCCAGTTGCTTCGGTTCTTCCAGAAATTCCGCCTTTATTAACTGGTTTACCAGTAACACAAGCCCAAGCATTTAAGTCAGTTGGATTAAGTCGACGGTATTCATCAGCCATCCATGCCATTTCACGTTCTCCGGTTCCAACATCTGGTGCTGGAACATTTTGCGATGGGTGTATTAAATCTCTTTTAGCTAATTCTTGAGTGAAACGTCTTGTAATTCTCTCTAATTCTTCTGGTTTCCATTCTTTTATATCAATTAAAAGGCCACCTTTTGATCCACCAAAGGGAACCTCTACTAAAGCACATTTATATGTCATTAAAGCAGCTAAAGCTTCAACTTCTTCCTGGTTTACAGCTAAATCATATCTTATACCACCTTTAACCGGCTCAAAATGATCAGAGTGAACCGATCGATAACCAACAAATGTATGTACTGTACCCCTAAGTCTAACTCCAAATCGAACTACATATGTAGCATTTGCCATCATAATTTGATTTGACAAATCTTCCGAGAGTGTTTCACTTCCATCAATTTTTTGAATATATTTAGCCGCTTTTTTAAAATTGATTTCAATAGAATTTAGAAATGCGTCACTAGCCATGCTTCTTTCAACCCTTTAGGATTGCCCCCTTATAGAATTTCATACTGTTAACAATTTTTAATAAATAACATTTACACAAAAACCAAAAATAGAAAAGGTGTATAATATCTATTTTAAACT
>CACBVW010000051.1 GCA_902542765.1 uncultured SAR116 cluster alpha proteobacterium
AGGTTACAACTCATTTGGAGGTAAATGTTGCTTTATAGGTCAAATTGGCAACGACAAGTTTGGGGATTTGTTTTTAAAGGATCTAAATAATTCTGGTGTATTTTTTCAATATAAAGATCTTCAATTACCTGAAAAAACTTCTAAAAGTATTGTTTTAGTTACTCCTGACGCAGAGAGAAGCATGAATACTTTTTTAGGAGCTAGTAACAGATTTAATATTAAATCTTTTGACGAACAATTCATAATTAATAGTGATATAATTTATATTGAAGGATACTTATTTGACCAACCTGAGGCAAAAGAGGCAATATATTATTGTTGTAATTTGGCAAAATCGCATGATAAAAAAATATCTTTGAGCTTATCAGATTTATTTTGTGTTGATAGACATAGAACAGATTTTCTTAAATTAATTGATGAATATGTTGACATTATTTTTGCAAATGAAGAAGAAATAAAAAGTTTGTATCAATCAGAATTGAAAGAAAGCATAAATAACATAAAAAACAATGTTTCTTTTGGTGCTATTACGCTTGGTTCAAAAGGCTCTGTTATCTTTGAGAATAAACTTGAATATTTTGTAGATCCAATAAGCGTAGTAGAACTAGTTGATACAACTGGTGCAGGTGATCTATTTGCTGCTGGTTTTTTGTTTGGTTTTATTAATCAATATTCAATTGAAAAATGTGGACATTTAGGAAACAAAGCAGCCTCAGAAATCATAAAACATATCGGAGCTCGTCCTAAAACTTCACTCAAAACAATTTTATAATTGTCATTTATTTTGAAAAATTGCATTATATGTAGCAATTGATGCAGAGTTAACAATATCTGAAACAGACGAACCCATTTGAACAATTTGGAACGGCTTTTCTCCACCTATCATAAGTGGTCCTAAAATAGATCCGCCACCAAGTTTTTGCAATAATTTAAAAGATATATTTGCTGCTAGGAGGCTTGGCATTATTAAAACGTTAGCAGGACCAGATAGTCTGCAGAATGGATAATTTTCTTTTATCAGATTATAATCTAAAGCAACCTCTGGCGTCATTTCACCATCAAACTCGAAATCAACTTGTTTTTTATCAAGAATATTTACTGCTTCTTTTAAATCTTTTGAACTAGGTCTAGATAAGCTTCCAAAATTAGAGAATGACAATAAAGCTACACGAGGTTTATAACCAAGGTTTTTAACAGTATTAGCAATACCTGTTGCTATATTGGCCAATTGTTCTGCGTTTGGTGTGTCATGTATATTTACATCTCCAATAAAAACAGTTCTCTCTTTTGACACCATCATAGACATAGATAAAAAACTTTGATTATTTTTTGAAGAGATTACTTTAGTAATGTCGTTAAAGCATCTGCCAAATGGTCTAGTAACTCCAGTAACCATCGCATCTGCATCACCAGCAGATACCATAGATGCTGCAAATACGTTTCTGTCTTGGTTTATTAGTCTTTGACAATCTCTTCTTAAATGTCCATTTCTATGAAGTAACTTATATAAATTATCTATGTATTTTTGATTTTTTTTACTAAGACTAGCATTATGTATTATAAGCTCATTAAGCCCCTCTAAATTTACTCTTTCCATTGTTTCTCTAACCCGATTTTCTCTACCAATTAATATTGGTATTCCAAACCCTGAATTATAAAATGATAAAGCAGCTCTTATAGTTTTCTCTTCTTCTCCTTCTGCAAAAACAACCCTTTGTTTTTTCCCTTTTATTCTAGCTTTAATAGGCTCTAAAATAGAAGCTATAGGATTGGTTCTCCCTTCTAATTCTCTTTTATATGCTTCTAAATTTTTAATAGGTTGTTTTGCCACACCAGTATCCATTGCTGCTTTAGCAACAGCAGATGATACTGACGAAATCAGCCTTGGATCAAAAGGAGCTGGTATTATATAATCATTGCCATAATGAAGTTGAACACCATGGTATGCGGCATTAACTTCATCTGGTACATCCTCTCTAGCTAATTCAGCTATAGCATTGGCAGCTGCAATTTTCATTTCCTCATTGATTGTTGTAGCTCTTACATCAAGAGCACCTCTAAATATATACGGAAATCCAAGTACATTATTAACCTGGTTTGGGAAATCTGATCTTCCAGTAGCAACAATTGCGTCGGATCTTACGCTTTTAACATCTTCTGGCATGATTTCAGGAATAGGGTTGGCCATTGCAAATATTATTGGCTTCTTAGACATGCTTTTTACCATTTTTTTTGTTACTGAACCAGGAACTGATAAACCTAAAAAAACATCGGCATTTTTTAGAGCATCCTCTAAAGTTCTTAATTTGGTATCAACTGTATGACCAGATTTCCACTGATTCATATTGTTTTGTCTACCTTTATATAATACACCATCCCTATCAACTAAGATGATATTACTATTTTTTGCTCCCATCGCTTTTAAAAGTTCGACGCAAGCTATAGAAGCAGCGCCAGCGCCATTACTTACAAATTTAGTATCCTCAATTTTTCTATTGGTTAAATGAAGAGCATTTATGATTCCTGCTGCGGTTACAATGGCTGTCCCATGTTGATCATCGTGAAAAACAGGAATATTCATTTTTTCTCTTAATTTTTGTTCAATTATGAAACAATCAGGAGCC
>CACBVW010000052.1 GCA_902542765.1 uncultured SAR116 cluster alpha proteobacterium
AGGAAAGGGTGTATGTTTTGACTCTGGAGGGCTTTCTTTGAAGCCAGCCAAGTCAATGGAAGATATGAAATGGGATATGGGAGGTGCAGCAACTGTAACTGGCATTATAGAAGCCGCAGCACTCTCTAAGTTAAAATATAACTTGATAGGTGTTATAGGTCTGGTTGAAAATATGCCAGATGGTAATGCACAAAGACCTGGAGATGTTGTTAAATCTTATTCTGGTCAAACTATAGAAGTTTTAAACACAGACGCTGAAGGTAGACTTGTATTAGCTGATATACTCTCTTGGACTGAAAAAAAATATAAACCTAAATTTATGATTAATTTTGCAACGTTAACTGGAGCCATGATTGTAGCATTAGGAAATATTAGGGCTGGATTATTTTCGAATAATAAAGAAATTTCTGAAAGCATTTTTAATTCAGGTGAAATCACAGGTGAAAAAGTTTGGGGAATGCCATTAGATAATGATTATGATCAATTGATAAAAACAGAGATTGCTGATATGAAAAATATTGGAGGTCCAGGTGCGGGATCAATAACTGCTGCATGTTTTTTAAAAAGACACGTTGAAAAAACTCCATGGGCTCATTTAGATATAGCTGGAGTTACTTGGCAAAACAAATCTACTCCATCTATTCCTTCTGGCGGTGTTGGATGGGGCGTTAGAATGATATACCATTTGATTAAACAATATTAGTTATTAAATTAATATCAATAACTAAAAAAATCTTGATTATTTTTATTAATGAATTTAATTAATCCTATTAGGAGTTCAAAAATGCCTATTGAAAGAACATTATCAATAATTAAACCTGATGCTACTAAAAGAAATTTAACAGGTTTAATTAATGCTAAATTCGAAAAAGCTGGTCTAAGAATCATCGCACAGAAAAGACTACAATTGACTAGATCTATGGCGGAAAAATTTTATGAAATTCATAAAGACCGGCCCTTTTATAATGACTTAGTAAATTTTATGATTTCAGCTCCCGTTCTTGTTCAAGTTTTGGAAGGCAATAATGCTGTAAAATTAAATAGAGATGTTATGGGCGCAACTAATCCAGATGATGCTGACGAAGGTACCATAAGAAAAGAGTTTGCTAAGAGTATAGAAGCAAATTCGGTTCATGGATCTGATAGTCTTGAAAATGCTCAAATAGAGATATCTTTCTTTTTTGCAAATATAGAGTTAGTTGTCTAAATCTTTTTAAACCAAAAAAATTGCCATTAATGCAACAATAGCTATAACTATGATTGTGCTATATGTTGTAAATTTTAAGAAATTTTCGTAAAATTTTTTATGTCCTTGCGTTTCTTTATCAATTTTGTTTGCCATCTTTTTGTCCTATTAATTTTATTGTAACAAATAATCTTAATTTTAAGTAATAGATTTAAATATAATATAAAAATTCAGTTTTCAAAAATTCCAACCATCAAAAATAACATTTTTTTCATAATTATTTTCAATCATAGATCCAATTTGAAAAGCATTATAACCAACTTTATTAATATCATTAATTATTAATTGAGCATCGTTTTTATCTACAAAGATTAAAAATCCAATACCACAATTAAAAGTTTTAGCTAACTCAAATAGAGATATATTTGCTTTTTCCTTTAGCCATTTGAAAAGAGGAGGGAGTTTGAAATTCTTCATGTTGAACTTAAGTGTTAAGTTTTTGTTGAAGGCTCTCGGAGGATTATCAATCAAACCACCACCAGTTATATGACTTATAGATTTAACTTTATGGTTCTTGTTTGCTGCCAAAAATGCTTTTGTATATAGAAGTGTTGGTTTCATTAAAATTTCAGCAAGAGTATTGTTTTTGTCAAATTTTGGACTTTTATATATATCTATAGAGTTCATTTCTATTATTTTTCTTACAAGAGAAAAACCATTAGAGTGAACTCCACTACTTGATAATCCTATTACACAATCTCCCTTTTTAACTGAATTTATTTTTAATACCTTATCTCTTTCTACGGCTCCTACACAAAACCCAGCAACATCAAAATCATTTTTTTTATAATGTCCAGGCATTTCTGCAGTTTCTCCTCCTATAAGCGCACATCCTGATTGTTTGCAACCTTCTGCAATTCCCTCTATTACTTGAAGTGCTACAGATTTGTCTAATTTACCAGTTGCATAATAATCCATGAAAAATAAAGGCTGTGCGCCCTGTGCTAAAACATCATTAGCACACATAGCAACTAAATCAATACCTACATTATAATATGATTTTGTTCTAATGGCTAATTGTAATTTAGTACCAACACCATCAGTACTTGAAACAAGTATAGGGTCCTTAAAACGATGTTTTTTTAGATCAAACAATGCTCCAAATCCACCTAATTCTCCAATTGAACCTTTATTTGATGTTGTCTCTGTAATTTGAGCGATATCTCTTATAAGCTTGTTACCTTCATCAATATCAACACCTGAATCTTTATAAGTAATTTCTGATTTATTTATATTTTTTGTTTTTTTTACCATATTTTGTGATTTCTGATTTTGAAGTATTTAAGAGTTAGATTTATCTATAATATTTACAACAAACAATATATATATTGATATATCGATGTT
>CACBVW010000053.1 GCA_902542765.1 uncultured SAR116 cluster alpha proteobacterium
TAGGTGGTATGGGTGATAATGCAAACAAAAGTTTTTGGACAAATGTACCTAATTCAAACTCATTTATAAGTTTTGATTTAGTATTTTCTTCTTATAAAGGTGAAATGTTAATGGAAGTTTTAACAGACTACGATGTTGATTTCAGAAAAATTGTCTATGATCAAATCAGTAAAACAAGTTTTGAAAAACTTCAAGGAAGCGAAGGTAAAAAAAAGTTACTTGAAAATATTAAAAATGAATTCAATTCTTATTTAGACGAAAAAAATTTGGATCCAATAATATTTGGTGTTCACTATAAAAAATTTGCCATTACAACTAGAGGGAAGTAGTAAAATTTTTATAGTCTATCTCATTATTTTTATCTATCCGATTAAAAACTTCTGGTAATGGATATTTTAACCCCGTTGCACAATTAAAAAGAATAACTTTATCATCTTTTGATATTAATTTTGAGGACAATGCTTTTTCGTAAGCTGTCATTGTTGCAGCACCTTCAGGACACAAAAAGCACCCATCAATTTTAGCAACTCTATCTCTTGCTTCTATTATATCTTCATCTGACACGGACATTGCAAAACCTTTACTTTCACGAATTGCTCTTATGATTAGAAAATCTCCCACTGCTATTGGCACTCTTATTCCAGCAGCACTAGTATACGCATTTTCCCATAATGGTGCATGCTCTTCCCCATTTTTCCATGCTTTGACAATGGGTGCGCATCCATTAGCTTGAACAGCAACCATTTTAGGTAATTTTCCTTTTACCCATCCAAGTTCCTTTAATTCTAAAAAAGCTTTCCACATCCCAATTAAACCAGTACCTCCACCAGTAGGATAAAAAATTATATCTGGTAACTTCCAATTAAGTTGTTCTGCCAATTCAATGCCCATAGTTTTTTTTCCTTCAATCCTGTATGGTTCTTTAAGAGTTGAGACGTCAAACCACCCTACTTTTTCTTTGCCTTCTCCAACTATTTTCCCACAATCATTTATTAAACCATTTACTAAAAAAGTTTCTGCACCAAGTGATTGAATTTCTCTTACATTAATGTCTGGAGTGTCTTCAGGGCAGAACACAGTTGATTTTATACCTGCATTTGTAGCATAAGCAGCCATAGCAGCACCTGCATTTCCGTTTGTGGGAATAGCTAAATGTTTTAACTTAAATTGTTTTGCCATTGAAACTGCCAAACATAATCCCCTAGCTTTAAACGAACCAGTGGGTAGCCTTCCTTCATCTTTGACTAATACAACACCCTTATCATTTGAAGAATAGTTAACGGTTCTATTTAACTTAATCAATGGAGTAATCGTTTCGCCTAGTGTAATCCTGTCTTTCGGATCTGAAACTGGTAAAAGTGGCGAATATCTCCAAAGACCATCTACTTTGGAATTTGAAATATCATCTCTTGAAATTTCCTTTTTCAAAGTTTGTAAATCATATCTAACTAATAATGGTCTTCCAGCATCTGACAAACCATGTATTTTATTTGCTTCATATTTCTTGTCAGTAATTGAGCACTCAAGATGACTCACATAATTTTTTTCCATATTTAATCCTGTTTTTTATTAACTATTCTTACCTGAAATAATATCTATCATTGCTTTGGTAATTTGTTTTGTAGTACTTTTTCCACCAAGATCCCTTGGTAAAAATTTTTTGTCTGATGTAAGCTTTTCAATTGCAGACATTAACTTTTGTGCAGCTTTAAGTTCACCTAAGTTTTCTAACATCATTACTGCAGACCAATAAGATCCTATAGGATTTGCTATTCCCTTTCCCATAATATCGAAAGCAGATCCATGAATTGGTTCGAACATAGATGGATGACGCCTTTCTGGATCTAAATTTCCAGTTGGTGCTATTCCCATTGACCCTGATAATGAAGCTGCTAAATCTGTTAAAATATCAGCATGTAAGTTTGAAGCAACGACGGTATCTATACTTTTAGGGTCTAAAACCATTCTAGTGGTCATTGCATCAACAAGCATTTTATCTGTATTAACGTCCCTATAATCTTGTGATATTTCATCAAATATTTCATCCCACATGACCATACCATGTCTTTGCGCATTTGATTTAGTTACTAAAGTTAATAATTTTCTTGGTCTGGATCTGGCTATTTCAAATGCAAACCTTTGTATTCTCTCTACACCCTGTTTTGTGAATAGAGTAACATCCATAGCTGTATCATGACTATAACCTCTATGACTTCTACCACCAATTCCTGAATATTCTCCTTCAGAATTTTCTCTTATAAAACTCCAATCAATATCTTTTTCTTCTACATTTTTTAGCGGAGAAATAATTCCAGGTAAAAGACGTACAGGCCTTAAATTTGCGTATTGATCTAAACCTTGGCATATTTTTAACCTCAGCCCCCAAAGTGTTATGTGATCTGGAATTTCAGGTACACCAGCAGATCCAAAATAAATTGCACTAAAACTCTTAAGTTCTTCAACACCTTCGTCAGGCATCATAACACCATGTTTTTTGTAGTACTCTGCTCCCCAATCAAATTGATGAAATTCTATTGGTAAATTTTGAAGTGACATT
>CACBVW010000054.1 GCA_902542765.1 uncultured SAR116 cluster alpha proteobacterium
TTCAAATACAAAACTAGCTAAACAAATGTGTGAACCCACTATACCTCAAACTATTAAAAATCTACCAAAGCCAAATGTTGCTTTAGTTGAAAATGATTTTGGAAAAAAAAGGAGTGAAATTGTCAAAATCTTGAACTCCATACCATCTTCAAGCGATGACCCATATGTTTCTTCACTAAAAACATTTGATGGTGCTTTCGAAACAAAAGAAATTGAAATTCTTTTTAATAAATTTTTAAAAAAGAAAAGTATAGACGATCTTGCTGCTATCAGAGCTATTTCTGACATGAAACCTGGTTTTAATAGTAATAAAAAACAGATAAAAGCTGATGCTCTTTTTGCATATGGTCTTGTTCATTATTATTTAAGAGATACTGGTGGGTTAAAAAACCTTGGAATACAATATATATCTCAAGCTACTAAAGGACCAGATAACATTGGTGCCCTTACTGTTTATGGTGCATGGCAATTTTACGGCATAAATGTAAAACAAAATATTCAATCTGGAAATATGAATGCTCTAACAGGTTATCAAAGAGCAGATGATAAAAAAAGAAAACTAAACACTGACGGACCTTTTAAAGGGTTAAATGCTTTTAAATGGGCTGAGACTGTTTTTTTTGAAATAGCTGCCGATGATAGAAATCCTTACAAACAACAATATCAATCACAGTTAGCTGATGCTAGAAGAATGAATAAGCAAGTTATGGCAGAACTAGCTAAATCCGATAAAAATGACCCTAAAAGTGGTTGGTGGCCATTTATTATAGAACAGCAAAACAGACAACATGCTATACTTGACGCATTAGGTGAAAATTTAGGCTTAGGTGAGCAATTAAGCGAACTTAAAGCTCAATATGCTGTTCTAGCCAGCAAGGTTGCGACTGATAACAAGTTAGTTGAAAGAATGGTTATAATTAATGAAGAAATGAATTCTAGAGTCCAAGAAGCCCTTAGTGCATCAAAAAAAGTTGATGAACAAGGAAAAATTCAAATTGCAAACCTCTCTCATGATAATGAGGTATTACTTCTCAGAAATCAAAAATTAACACTTGAACTTGCTAGGGGTATGATGGCATCTGGTGGATTTGGTAGAGGCTTTTATGAATTTGTAAGAATGGTAGGTGTAGCTGGTAAGAATGAAAAAGTTTCATGTGAAGTTTACTCTGGTGTCAAATCTTATGCATCAAGAACTAAAATCACCCTACCAAAGCCGGTTACGACTGAAAATACAAAATTCAGAAGCAAGTTCAGGAAAAAAAGAGATAGTTGAGCTAAAAGGTATTTACCTGAGGAAGTGCATTCAAAACAAGCTCTGATTGGTTATACACTTCTTCAGGTTTATCGGTATCTAACTGAAATATTGCAGAGCTGTACCGAGATTGAAGACTATCCCCTGATATGATTTTATTTCTATAATTTTTGTCTTTGATACTTAAAAATGCTCTTTCTAATATAGCTTCAGAAAGTTCACAAACATTAGCAGCATCTGAACGCATAATTTTATTTTTGTTTTCAATATAAGTCTTTTCAGCAAAGAAATATTGTTTGTATAAAACTTTTTCATCAAAATTATCATATATTTCAATTTCTATAGCCATGCCTAAGCTAACTTTTAACAGAGATTTAGCATTTTCTTGGTATGTTTCTTCTGCAAATTCCCATCCTTGATGATAAATTTTGATTTCTAAATCAGGGTTGGGTAATTTTACATCAATTTTATTATAGAGCTTAGTTGTAAAATCAAACCTACTAATTGTTGTATTTGTTAAAGCAGCATTCATCATAAACGGTAAAATTGGACTTTCTAATTTATAGCCGAAAGCAAAAGTTGATGACTGACCTAAAAAACTAATAAACTGATTTTTTGAAAGACCAAAATTATTAAAAAGATTATTACCATCTTCAGCAAGACTTACTAAGACCACCCTTGGTTTTTTGCCTTCCCATTCTTTTTTCTTAAATGACTGTTTACCAACCATAATTCTAAATTGTTCTAACATTGTAGATTGTGGATTTGATGAATTATAAAAAGCTCTTTTCATAAGCTCTGCTTTTATATCAGGGTACTTAGCTTTTTCTTTTTCAGATATCAAATTAGTAGAAATTGCTCTTACTGGAACAGAAGATATTATAACCCTATCGTAAACATTATATAATAAACTTTGCCCAAAGGAATACATCAGGTAAGCAGTTTTATTAATCTCATTATCTTTGAACTCTCCAAAATCAAATTCAGCAGAGAAACCGTATGTAAAAGCTAAAGTAGCATCCTTAGCGAAACCTTCTAATCGTAGATCGATATTTTTTATGGGTTTTTCTTTTAAGCTTTTGTTTAAGTAAGAATTAAAATATGAAGCATCATCAACATCACTTTTAAACTCTGAAGCAACTTTAGTTATTGGCATTAATGTTTCTATTTCATTGAACGGAAGCAAGAAACTTACCCCTGCCCAATTAACAGGCCCTGAATAATTTTCTGCATAACTTTTAAAGGAAAAAGAACTCGCAAGGATTGTTGATGTTAAAAGTTTAGTAA
>CACBVW010000055.1 GCA_902542765.1 uncultured SAR116 cluster alpha proteobacterium
CTTATAATCACAGTATAGATAGGTACTATTCCTCCTTGGGATAATCCAAAAAAAACTGCAACAATGTACAAAGATAATTGACTATTAAAAGGCAAAAACATTGATAGAGAAATAGCTTGAAGACTTGAACCAAGAATAAGTGTTTGAATGGGACCTATTTTATCTGATAAAAAGCCAAACAAAATTCTGCTTGTTACAGCTGCAAATAACATAAATGATAATATTTCAGTACCCACCGTTAAGCCATACCCATAATCAATGCATAAAGGTACGATATGTACTTGTGGCACAGACATAGCAACACAACAAAGAATTCCAGCAAACATAAGTAAAATTTGAATTTTTTTATTACTTATTGATAATTTTAGAGTTGAATTAACATTTTTTTCCACATCAAAATTTTGTATGTTTTCATTTGATTTTGTTTTCTTTTCTCCTAGAAAAAAAAATAATATTGGGATGCAAATGCTGCATACTACAGCGATAAATAAATGTGCACTCTTCCATTGGCCGTCAATTAAAAAGTCTTTGATCAAAAATGGCCATATTGCACCGCATAAATGTTGACCACTTGCAACTAGAGAGACAGCAAGACCTTTTCTTTTATAAAAAAATTTAGATATATCTGCCATCATTGGACCAAAAAAAGCGGCAGCAGAAAAACCTAAAAAAAACTGAATCATAGATAGCCAAAAAACATTTGTTGCTAAAACTGAAAACAAATAAGAACAAACTAATAATATTAAAGCAAAAATTATTGGTTTTCTAATCCCAATTTTATCTAACATACGACCAATGATTACATTGCCTATACCGTAACCAAACATTGTTGCAACATTCTCAATTTTTTTGGGATATTATAAAAGAGTCAAAAATTGAAGAAATTCTTAGAGATCTTCTTGGTGATAATGTGTCATTAAAAACAAGTAAATTAAACACCAAAGCACCTGGTGGAGGAGCTGCTGTGGAATGGCACCAAGATTGGGCATTTTATCCTCATACAAATGATAATGTTCTGGCTTTGGGTTTAATGTTAAATGATGTTGATATAGATAATGGACCATTAATGGTGATACCTAAGAGTCACAAGGGCCCTGTGTTAAGTCATTTTAACAATGGTGTTTTTTGTGGTGCGATTGATCCAGATGATTCAGATTTTGATATGAGCAAAGCAGTAACTTTAACTGGAAAGGCAAGATCTATGACTATTCATCATGCGAGAACACTTCATGGATCTTCACCTAATAACAGTAACAGAGATAGATTAGTTTTATTTTACGAATGCAATTCAGCCGATGCATGGCCATTGGTTGGCGCAGGCGCATATATGAAAAGTACAAATCCTGTACAATTATGTAACCAATTAGAAAATCAAATGGTGTGTGGAAAGGTAAGTTACCAACCTAGAATGGAGAAAGTCCCTGTTATAATACCTCTTCCTCCAGCACCGGATTATGGGTCCATATTCACTTCTCAAAAAACTGGCGGTGCTAAATCAGCATTTTAAATTTTATAATCTGGTGAGTGCCTTTCAAGTTTTCTAAGCAATGCTGGCCATGCCAGCCTGTCTTTACCTAAATCAAACATTCCTACTGATTGTTCTTGAGTAGTTTTTATAGCTTCTTTTGAAGGTAAATTTATTTTGCCAGCTGCCTGTGCTCTTATTTGAGCCGAACAAGCTCTTTCAAGAAAATATATTCCCATAAAAGCTATTCCACATGTTTGTCCTACAGACAAAGTACCGTGATTACGAAGTATAAATAAATTTTTATCTCCTATATCATCAATTAACCTTTCTCTTTCACTATGATCTAATGCTAGACCCTCATAATCATGATAAGCAATGTGTGGATGAATTAGCATTGACGTCTGACTAATTGGTAACAATCCATCTTCTTGAATAGAAACAGCGACACCATCATTAGTATGAAGGTGCAAAACACATTGCGCATCTTCTCTTGCAGAATGTATTGCACTATGAATAGTAAAACCAGCAGGATTTACTTCATAAGGCGTGTCTATAACTGCATCTCCATTAAGATCAATTTTTACTAAGCTTGAGGCAGTAATTTCATCAAACATTAAACCGTATGGATTTATAAGAAAATGATGTTCAGGCCCAGGTATTCTTAAAGACACGTGAGTATAAATTAAATCATCCCATCCATACATGGCTATTAATCTGTAAGTAGCGGCTAGATCTAGTCTTAATTGCCATTCTTTTTCAGAAATTTGACTTTTTAACTTTTGAGTGTCAATCATATGGTTCATATTTTTTCCTTAATTCAAATAACGTCTTTGTTTTTAGTCATTCTTCAATTATTTCAATTATTCTTCTGAGTGATTTTTGTAATACTTTCTTA
>CACBVW010000056.1 GCA_902542765.1 uncultured SAR116 cluster alpha proteobacterium
ACAAATCTGGAATTTATCAAATGATCGGAGAAAATAATGAATATTTGTACATAGGAAAAGCAAAAAATTTAAACAATAGAGTTAAATTTTATACTCAACCAAAAAGACTTAACTCAAGATTAAGTTATATGGTTTCAAACACTGTTAAATTGGAGATAATTGTTACGTCTTCAGAAATAGAGGCGTTACTCCTAGAATCTAATTTAATAAAAAAATTTGAACCTATATTTAATATATTGCTTAAAGACGATAAAAGTTTTAGTTCAATTTTATTCAACTTATCTCATTCTT
The DNA here is from genome assembly GCA_902542765.1 of uncultured SAR116 cluster alpha proteobacterium. Classification (GTDB taxonomy): domain Bacteria; phylum Pseudomonadota; class Alphaproteobacteria; order Puniceispirillales; family Marisalimonadaceae; genus Marisalimonas. The sequence continues at coordinate 292 of CACBVW010000056.1, forward strand.
TTCCTCAATTATCTGCACATAGAGGTCAAAGAAATATTAAGGGCGATTATTTTGGACCTTTTGTCTCAAAAAAAACTGTTCAAAAAACAATAGAAACACTACAAAAAATTTTTCTTTTAAGAACTTGCAATGATAATATTTTTAAATCTAGAACTCGCCCTTGCTTACAATTTCAAATCAAAAGATGCAGTGCTCCATGTGTAAATTTAATATCAAAAGAAAGTTATCGAGACAGTCTTAATGAAGCGAAAAAATTCTTACAAGGAAACTCAAAGTCGATAAAACAAAATTTAATAAAAAAAATGTACGATGCATCTAATAAACAAAATTTTGAAGCAGCTGCAATTTTTAGAAATAGAATAAAAGCACTTACTGATGTAAATGCAAGTCAAAATATTAATGTACCAAACGTCAATGATGTTGACTTCCTTGTGCTACGAAAAATTGAAAATAAAGTCGTAATTCAAATGACCATTGTTAGAAGTGGTTGTAATTACGGTTCTAAATCATATTTTCCTAGTCCAGGTAAAAATGGTACTGATGTTTTAGAAGAAGAGATTATGCAAGCCTTTATATGTCAATTTTATGATAAAAATATTCCCCCTGAAAATATTTTGGTTAACTTAAATCCCAAAGATAAAAGTCTAATTGAAGAGCTTTTGCATAAAAAGCATAAAATAAAAGTAAAAATTCAACTACCTCAAAGAGGAAAAAAATTAGAAATTATAAAATCAACGCTCAAAAATGCAGAAGAAAATTTAAATAGAAAAATCTATGAAAGATCTTCAAATAAAAACAATCTTAAAAATTTGCAACAAACGTTTAACTTTAAAAATTCTATTCAAAAATTAGAAGTTTATGATAACTCACATAATCAAGGAAAATCACCCGTAGGTGCAATGATAGCTTTTAACGAAGATGGTTTTTTAAAGTCATTATATAGAAGATATAACATTTCAACAGAGCATAAAAACTCATCAAAACAAATCAATGATGAGTTTATAAATAATAATGATTATTTAATGATGAAGGAAGTAATTAAACGAAGATTTGCAGGGAAAAATTCATCTGGATTTCCTGATTTAATAATCATTGACGGTGGCAAAGGACATTTAAACATAGTTTTAAATGTACTTAAAGATTTACAAATAAGTAGTATTGAAGTTTTGGCAATTTCAAAGGGCATAAAAAGAGATGCGGGTAGAGAAAATTTTTATACAAAAAATTCTGATAGTTTTAGATTTAACAAAGATGATCCTACATTATTTTTTCTTCAAAAATTAAGAGATGAAGTTCATAGATACGCAATTGCAGGTCATAGAATTAAAAGTAAAAAAAATATTTTCAAAAATCCTTTAGACGAGATTGATGGAATTGGATTAAACAGAAAAAAATCTCTTTTGGAGGAATTTGGTTCAGCAAAAGCTGTAGGAACTGCAAGTATTAGTGATTTATTAAAAGTTGAGGGAATAAATAAGTCAACAGCTCAAAAAATATTTAATTTTTTTAACTAAAATAAATTTTTTAAAAATCTATTTTGTTTTAAAGATAGTCTTAACTTAAAAATCTCGTTAAAGTTAATTTATGAATCAAAATAATTCTATATTAAGGATCATACCTAACTTTTTAACCTTATTCAGAAGTTTGGCAGCCATAATACTTCCCATGATAATTATATATGGTGACGAAATTGGGGCCTTAATAGCTACACCAATATTAATTTTAGCCGGTATAAGCGATTATTTTGATGGATTTTTTGCTAGAAAATACAAAGTAACATCTAATTTTGGAAAAGTCTTAGATCCGATAGCAGACAAATTATTAGTTATTGGAGTAATTTTTGCCCTAGCTTCAGAAAATATGTTTGATTATTACTATGCATTCTTACCTGCACTTTTAATTGTTTTAAGAGAAATTTTAGTCTCAGGTTTAAGGGAAAGTATGTCTTCATATAAAATTTCATTGGAGGTAACTCGTTTAGCAAAATGGAAAACAACTATACAATTAATTGCTTGTGGAAGTTTTTTAGTTTGGAGATCAAATACTTTT
>CACBVW010000057.1 GCA_902542765.1 uncultured SAR116 cluster alpha proteobacterium
TAAACCTGCTGCATTTCCTGATGAAATAGTAAAAGTGTTATTGTTTATGTCTGCTGACATTGAAGCACCGTCTAAAGTTGCTGAACCTGTAACACCAGTAGTTGTTATCCCGGTTCCAGTAAAACCGAGTGTCACAGAGCCTGAGGTGTTAGCTGATGGAGTAATTGATGAAATTGTTTGAAATGTTTTAGAACCAAGAACTGTCGCATTAGCCGCTGGTCCTGTAATAACTTCAGTTTGTGCATTACCAGATAAATCAGTTCCAACAACTGTGAAAGTTTTACCACTCTCATCACCGCCAGCACTTACGATAGATGGTCGTTTTCCTGTAAGATCAACAAAAGCTGATTTTGTACCAATATTTACTCCTGATGCAGCTGCATTTGAAGAAATCTGTGTAATATCTTTAAAAATTTTTGTACCAACAACAGTACTTCCAGCTGTAGGACCAGTTATAGTTTCAGTTTGAGATGTCCCATTAATATCTGTTCCTGTGATGGTAAATGTTACTGATGATAAATTATTTGAACTTTCTATAGTTACAAATGAATTTAAATCTGTAGCTGATCTTGGACTCGTTGAAGTTGTTTGTGCACCATCAAGCGTAAAATTACCTGAACTGCCTCGTGTTTCATTATCAACTAATCCATCAGGATCAGTTGCTGTAACTGACGCTCCATTTAGAGTTAAAGCAGTACTAGCAGTTCCAGATTGAGATGTCCCAATATTATCAGCATCAGTTGAACCTACAAACTTAAGAAACCCATCAAGATTACTTCCTATTGCATTTATAACCATTGAAGAAGATACACCAATAGACCCTGACTTAATCGAATAGCTACCATTAGCATGAGTAACAACGACTGATTTCCCAGCCCCGCTTAATGTACTGTCTGCGTTTATTGCAGTTTGAATTGCAGTAGCAAGTGCTGCTTCAGAAGTATAATGAGCAGCAGGAACGGTTACTGATCCCGACTGAGTGCCATCAACTGTTATTTGAATAGTATTATTAGAGGCAGTTACTTCTGGTGATGTGTCATTACTTACAAGACCAGTAAAAGCACCTGAGACATATGCTGTCATTTGAAAAGCATAAGATCCTGGTACAGGTTTAGAGTTTGTTCCACCGCTTACTGACAATAAACTTGAAGAAGAAGAATACATTGAATTAAATATAGCATCTAAGGATGATGGATTATTTTTTAGTTCATTTTCCAATACTGTAGTATTGAGGCTAAGTAATCCGTCTTTTTCAGTTCGAACTCCCAAATTGGAGAGATATACACCATTTGCACCAAATCCCGTTAATTGAGAAGAAGTTAATGATTTTAGTCGATTTTGAATACTTTTTACTACCGGATCGTCAGATAATTCTCCAGCCTCTTTTGAAGTCGATCCTCTAAAAGTTTTTTCGTTTAATAATGTTCTTGCATCATTAACTGCTGTTACAAAAGTTTGTAAGTTATTTGTTGCAGAAGTTGTATCTACAGAGCCAGTAAGATTTGCTGGGGTATCTACGCCATTAGATGATGTGGATGCAAGTAAATTTATTTCATAACCCGTAAAAAGATCTGAAATATTATTTGATGACCTTGTTAACGAAATACCATCAACTGTAAAAGAAGCGTCAGTTCCAGCAACTTTTTGTTTAGAACCATTCGTTGACGTATTATCAATAGTAGATAATCCTGATCCTGATGGACTTTCTGTGGCTGTAACTCTTAACGCATTTTCTTTTCCATCCTGTGATTTTAAAACCAGTGTATAGGTGTCGTCACCTGCACCTAAAACACTTGCTGTTACACCATAATTAAGTCCATTTATTTTATCCTTTAATGATTCTAAAGTATCAGTTTCTGTGACTGTAAGTGTTTTAGAAGTTACTGTTGAACTAGCAATGAAACTTCCTGACGACCAATCTCCTCTCTCAAGCACCAAACTGCCTGCTCCTACAAGGGATGTATTTGAAGAATAATCCTCAAAAGCTAATGTTTGGCCTTTTGCAAGTGATGAGATGCTTATACTAGAATTTATAGCTGCCGCGGTAGATGGATCTGAAATACTTGCACTTACTGCTGAACTAGTTGAGCTTACTTTTAAAGAAGTGTTCCCAGTAAGAGTATTTAAAGACGTAGAAAGTTTAGATAAAGCACTTTTTATTTCACCAATTGCAGAAATAGCAGTATTTCTTGCATCAATTTTAGACTGAATTTGGTTTTCTTGAGGAACCTGTTCAGCTTGTACAAGACTATCAACAATTTGGGTTATATTTAAACCACTACCACCTTGATTAATTGCACTTAAATAATCTACAGC
>CACBVW010000058.1 GCA_902542765.1 uncultured SAR116 cluster alpha proteobacterium
TGGCCTACTAAAGGTATAATTTCTGGAGTTTTTGGAAGTCAAAGAATACTTAATGGAAAACCGAAACGTCCACATTATGGTGTAGACATAGCTGCCCCAGAGGGAACCGATATACTTGCCCCCACAGAAGCTATAGTCAGAATGGCAGAAAAAGACTTATATTATACAGGCGGAACTGTCATGTTAGATCATGGACACGGTGTAACTTCAGTATATTCTCATTTGTCTTCTATAAATGTAAAAGTTGGCGATAAAATAAATAAAGATCAAAAAATTGGTGAAGTTGGGTCAACTGGAAGATCCACAGGACCTCACTTAGATTGGAGAATCAATTGGTTTTCTGAACGCTTAGATCCATCACTATTTATAAATAAATAGAAAATTGTTTAATAGAACGTAATATACATCATCTTAAAACTTGACAGATTACAGTATCAAGCTATATTCCGAGACAATTCATATATGATTATTTAAATAATCATTATATTAACTAATTATCGGATTATAAAAATGTATGCAGTAGTGAAAACCGGTGGAAAACAATATCGTGTTCAGAAAGATGATGTAGTTTTAGTCGAAAAACTTACCGCTAACAATGGTGATCAGCTAGTGCTTAGTGATGTGTTAATGCTAGGTGATGGCAAAAAAGTAACACTGGGAACTCCACTTGTTAACGATGCTGCAGTAATGGCACAAGTTATTAGACAAACTCGTGGTCCAAAAATTACAATGATATATAAGCGAAGAAGAAAGAATAGTAGAAGAAAACAAGGTCATAAACAAGATCTAACACTTCTTAAAGTAATTGATATAGCTGAAACTGGTGGGTCCAAGTTATCACCAAAAAAAGCTACTGCTAAAAAAACAGAACAAAAGACTAAAGTTGAGACAAAACCAAAACCCGAATCTCAGTCAAAAGTAGTTAAAGAAAAAGTTAAAAAAGCAGTTAAAGCCAGTTCAACAGCAAACAAGACAGCAGAAACAAAAACAAAATCAGCTTCTACTAAACCTGAAACAAAAGCTAAAACAAAAACAACTAATAAAACTAAAAAATAATTACTAAAAGATAGTAAAGGATTAACAAATGGCACATAAAAAAGCAGGCGGAAGTTCTAGAAATGGTAGAGACTCAGCTGGAAGAAGATTAGGTGTTAAAAAATTTGGCAGTGAAGCTGTAGTCCCAGGCAACATCATAATTAGACAACGTGGTACTAAGTTTCACCCAGGATTAAACGTTGGAATGGGTAAGGATCACACAATTTTTTCACTTATAGATGGTCATGTTAAATTTAAAGAACATAAAGGAAAAAAAATGTTTGTTTCTGTTGAGCCAATCAAACAAGCAGCTGAATAATCAAACCCTTATTATTTGAAACTTGGAATAGCTTTACTAGCTATTCCTTTTTTTATTTTAAGTCTTTTCATCTAGAATACTATATATTAGGGTTTTATAATGAAATTTTTAGATCAAGCTAAAATCTATATAGCTAGTGGGCATGGTGGACCTGGATCTATTTCTTTTAGAAGAGAAGCAAATGTTCCTTTTGGTGGACCAGATGGCGGCAATGGTGGCCGAGGGGGTGATGTTATTGCTTTGTGTTCCGATGGCCTCAATACATTAATAGATTTTCGTTATCAACAACATTTCAAAGCCAGACCTGGAGAGGGTGGCAAAGGTAAAGATAGAAGTGGAATGAGCGGCAAAGATATTGTTCTAAGGCTTCCCATTGGAACACAGATATTAGATGAAACAAATAATTTTATATTAGCTGATATGACAGTAATTGGGCAAAAAATTGTTTTAGCTAAAGGAGGTGAAGGAGGTAAAGGAAACGCCTTTTTTAAAACATCTGTTAATCAGGCACCAAGAAAAGCACAACCAGGAGGTCCATTAGAAGAAAAATGGATTTGGCTTCGATTAAAATTAATAGCAGATATAGGCTTAATAGGACTACCTAACGCAGGTAAAAGCACGTTACTTTCCAGAATTACAGCAGCCAAACCTAAAATAGCCGACTATCCTTTTACAACATTGCATCCAAATCTTGGAGTAGTAAACCAAGATAATATGGAATTTGTAATTGCGGATATTCCTGGATTAATAGAGGGCGCTCATGAAGGATCTGGCTTAGGCCATAGATTTTTAGGACATGTTGAACGTTGCCAAGGATTGTTACATTTAATAGACGTTACTTCTAAAGATATTAAAAAAGATTACCTTACTATTATTCGTGAAATTGAAGCATATGACAGTAATTTGTCTAAGAAAAAACAAATCTTAGTTTTAACAAAATGCGATGCTGTT
>CACBVW010000059.1 GCA_902542765.1 uncultured SAR116 cluster alpha proteobacterium
TCATAATAAATTTAGAACCTGAATAGGAATTGAATTATAATTTATATACATAATAGATTAATAATATCAATTGAATGATTATTTAGTCAAGTTATTAGAGTTTTGAATAGATTTTTAATATTGCAAAATATTTTTTTTAAAACTAACTTGCGGTATATATTCAAAATTTTTGTAGGAAATTAATGACAGATATTAATTTAATAAGAAATTTTTCTATTATAGCACATATTGATCACGGTAAATCAACCCTTGCCGATAGATTAATACAAGAATGCAAGGGATTAGCTGAAAGAGAGATGAAAGAGCAAGTTCTTGATAATATGGAAATTGAGAGGGAAAGAGGTATAACAATCAAAGCTCAGACGGTCAGGTTATTATACAAGCATACTGATAATAAAACTTACACTTTAAATTTAATGGATACTCCAGGTCATGTAGACTTTGCTTATGAAGTCTCTAGATCTCTTTCTGCATGTGAAGGATCACTTCTTGTAGTAGATTCTTCACAAGGAGTTGAAGCGCAGACTTTAGCAAATGTTTATCAAGCAATAGATGTAAATCATGAAATTGTGACTGTACTGAATAAAATCGATTTACCTGCTTCTGAACCAGACAGGATAAGAAAACAGATTGAAGATGTAATTGGCCTGCCTGGAGAAGATGGAATAGAGGTATCAGCTAAAACAGGACAAGGCATTAAAGAAGTTTTATCCTCTTTAGTTGAAAAATTAACTCCTCCAAAGGGTAATCCCAATGCTCCTTTGCAAGCTCTGTTAATAGATAGCTGGTATGACCCTTATTTAGGTGTATTAACGTTAGTAAGAGTTGTAAATGGAAGTTTAAAAAAAGGTCAAAAGATAAGATTTATGTCAACCAAGGTTTCTCACACTATTGAAAAACTTGGAATTTTTACCCCTAAAATTATAAATGTTGATGAGCTAGGACCTGGAGAAATAGGTTTTATTACGGCTTCAGTTAAAACAGTAGCAGATTGTAAAGTTGGAGACACAATTACTGAGGAAAGAAATCCAGTTCAAACTATGTTACCTGGTTTCAAACCCTCTGTACCAGTCGTTTTCTGTGGATTATTCCCTATGGATAATGCTCAATTTTCTGACTTAAGAGAAGCGTTAAGTAAATTGTCTTTAAATGATGCTTCATTTAGTTTTGAAGCTGAAACCTCAGCAGCTTTGGGATTTGGCTTTAGATGTGGATTTTTAGGCCTTCTACATATGGAAATTATAAGAGAGAGATTATCAAGGGAGTTCAATTTAGAATTAATCTCAACAGCACCATCAGTAGTTTATAAAGTTCACAAAAACGATAATACAAGTGATTTGCTCCATAATCCTGCGGATTTGCTAGATGTAAACCATATCAACTTCATAGAAGAGCCATGGATTAAAGCAACTATTCTGGTTCCAGATGAATATGTTGGATCAGTTCTGACTTTATGTACAGAAAGAAGAGGAGAGCAGATAGATCTTACCTATGCAGGAGCTAGGGCTATGGTGGTTTATAAATTACCATTAAATGAAGTTGTCTTTGATTTTTATGATAAATTAAAAAGTATGACATCAGGTTATGCTAGCTTCGACTATCAAATTGATAATTATAAAAAAGGGGATCTTGTTCGCGTATCAATTTTAGTGAATGGAGAACCTGTAGATGCTCTTGCAATGATTTCTCATAGAGACCAAGCTGAAACGAGGGGAAGAGCAATATGCACAAGATTAAAAGATCTTATACCAAGACAACTATTTAAGGTGGCTTTGCAAGCAGCAATTGGTGGAAAAGTTATAGCAAGAGAAACCATCTCAGCGATGAGAAAAGATGTTACTGCGAAGTGTTATGGTGGGGATATAACTCGAAAGAAGAAGCTTTTAGAAAAACAAAAAGCAGGAAAAAAAAGAATGAGAGAATTTGGAAGTGTTGAAATACCTCAAAATGCTTTTTTTGAAGCCTTAAAAATGGGTGATAAATAATTGGAATAAGTTATAATTTAAAGTTTATTTTTTGGTCTTTTTCTTGATGATTTTTTAAGTCCTAAAGCAATAAAAACAAAACTCAATAGGGCTAATATAACTGCAGCAGGCATTAATAATATTGAAGATATAAATGGATGCCATATAAACCCTGAACAATCCAGAATATCTAATGCTGAACATGGATCAACATATCGACTTACTATTGATTCTGCAATTTGAAGGCTATTTGGTGCAAAATGAAACCAAAATTGGCCTAATTGAGTAATTTCATTCTTACCCTCTATTTGCAAAACAATATCA
>CACBVW010000060.1 GCA_902542765.1 uncultured SAR116 cluster alpha proteobacterium
CCATAATATTTTTCAAAATCAAAAATACTTGGAATTAGACCTGTCAATATCACTGTAAAAACCATTAATAAAATAATTCTTCTAAAAAATAATTTATTAACATCTGCTTTTTCATTAATCATTATCAAACCCTATCCAATTTTACCAAATTAAAGACGCGAGGCAAATACATCGTTAAAAATATCCCCCTAGAAATTAAAAATAAAAGAAAACAAGAATATAAGCCTTTTAAATCTAAATTGCTTTCAAACCAATATTCTAAAATAATGAAAAAAATTAATGATGAAAATATTATACAATTACGCATTTCTCTAGCTAATGTTGAGCCAATGAAAATTCCATCTAGTTGAAAAGCCAACATAGATATAAATGGTGTAATAACAACTAATCCCCATAATTCGAATGTCAAATTTTGCAAAGCGGTTATATCTGTAAAAAAAGAAATTAAATAAAATTCCAAAAGATACAAAACAATACCAATAATAATTGAAAAAAATAAAGCAAATTCAGTTGTAATTCTTATAGCTTTATAAATATTTCTTTTATTTTGAGAACCGATAGAAACACCTACACAAGATTCTGCAGAGTGTGCAAATGCATCTAAAGAGTATGATGACAAACTAAAAATTACTAATAAAATTTCAATTGTAGCAAGCTCATCAACACCCATAAGACCTGCTTTTTTGATTACGTATGCTTGTACTGAAACCATCAACATTGTTCTTATAAACAAATCTTTGCTGATAGAGAATAATTTAAGAAATCTAGGAAAATTTTTAAACTTTTTAAAATTTAAAGTTATTAAGTTTAATTTTTTTAATGAATATGAAAAAATTATAATTGACATAAAAAGACCAGAAAATTGTGCCAATACGCTACCTAGTGCAACACCAAAAATTCCATAATCTAAGACAACTGCTAAATATAAGGAACAAATTACATTTACAATATTGATAGTAATGAGTTGTATCATCACTGATCTTGTTTGTTGCATTCCAAAAAACCAGCCTAAAAATACTATATTCAGTAATCCAGCTGGCAAGCCAATCATTCTTACAAAGAGATACTCTTTATATAGTATTTGCAATTTTTCATCAGGAGTTAAAAAATAAACTGATAAATTGAACAGAAATTCTTTTGATAAAAATAAAAATATTCCAATTAAAAGAGCTATAAATAATGGTCTTAACAAACTTAAAAACACTTCATCGAAATCTTTAGAACCTAGTTTTTGAGATACTATTCCAGTTGTTCCCATCCTTAAAAAATTTAGTCCTGCATACATAAAGTTAAAAACTATACCCCCAAGTGCTATTGCAGCTATATATGTGCTTTCAGGCATATGTCCCATAATTATGGTGTCGGTAAGGCCTACTAGGGGAATGGTAAAATTAGCAATTATCAAAGGCCAAGATAAGGACCAAATATTTTTTCTATTTATAACCATATAAATTTTAGACCTATGTAAATCTAAAATTTTCTAAACTTAAGATATGCTTGCTCTGGATCCATGCCATTTAATATTGCTTTTCTCATTTCACTCTCAGTAATCATAACTTCTTCAGTCTTTTGAATCACTTCTTCTGCTACTTTTTGAGGTATTATAACAGCTCCATCCATATCAGCTATAATAAAGTCACCTGAACATATCGTAACGCTTCCTATGGTGATAGGTTCCCCAAGTAAATTATATCTCCATCTTTCAACAATATCGGCAGGAGTTGATAATCGGCAGAAAACTGGAAATTGAGCATCTATAATTTCTTCAACATCTCTACAGTGCCCATCCATTAAGTAACCTTTGGTACCTTTTACCATTAATGCTCGTGCAGATAGTTCTCCCATAAGAGCAATAGAATGTGTATTAGGTTGACAAACAATAACTTTATTATTTGGAACCTTGGATAAAACTTGAGACCATAAAAGTAAAGACTTATGTCTTGATAATGTTGTGTCTACATGGCCAGATACTGTAAAAATTTCTCCGAATAACTTTTGACCTCTTTGTAAAGCCTGTATTTCAGGTGGTAGGACACAATTTTGATACCCCTTTTCTCTTAGCACATCATGGATAGCGCTAGCATAACATTTTGAAAGACGAGTTGTTAAATCAGTCATTCCTTAACT